>JAFGHG010000079.1 GCA_016939345.1 Candidatus Omnitrophota bacterium | reverse complement strand
TGATAAGGTCTCTTGTAGCCTTTACAGACTGATTGTTAAAACTAAGTATGAGATCGCCTTCTTTAAGGCCGCTTGATTCAGCAGGCGAATCTTTGTAGATTTTAAGGACTATGACCCCTTCTTTTTCTTTGATCCCGAAATAACTCCTCAAATCATCATTTAGATCTTGGATATTAACGCCTAACCAGCCATAAAGTACTTTTTCGCCTTTTATAAGTTTACTAAGAATCCTCTTGGCCTGGTTAACCGGAGTAGCAAAGCCAATACCTTCATAGCCTCCGGAAGTAGAAATTATGGCTGTATTAATACCCACTATCTCTCCCTGTAAATTGACCAGAGGGCCGCCGCTGTTTCCGGGGTTAATAGCAGCGTCTGTCTGTATCAAGTCAACGTAACCGCCGCTTCTTTTCCTGGGATCGGAAATATTTCTGTTTAAAGCACTTATGACTCCTATGGTTACTGTAGGCTCAGGATTATCTATGGCGAAACCAAAAGGATTGCCGATAGCAATGACCCATTGGCCTATTTTAAGATTATCCGAATCCCCAAGCTTTGCGGCAACAAGATTATCCGCTTCTATTTTTATAACAGCCAGGTCGCTTCTGGGATCTGTTCCTTTTATTTCGGCATCAAATTCCCGTCCGTCGGAAAGCTTTACTCTTATTTCACTGGCCCTTGAAACCACATGTTCGTTGGTAAGAATATAACCTTCTCTGTCGATAATTACTCCGCTGCCCAAACCGATGCTTTTATATTCACGCTCAAAGCCTTCTCCGAAAAACTCTTCTAAAAAGCGCTGAAAAGGGTCGTTGGTATAATCTCCAAAGGGAGAACCGAGATTAAACCTTCCGGCTACCCTCTCTCTTACCACACTGCTTATGGAAACAACAGACTGTCCTACATTGGCAGCAACATTTACTGTCGCCTCTTCCATGGAATACATATCCTGAGACCAGGCATCCAGAAACAGACCAAAAAACATTGCTAAAATAAAAATAATTTTCTTCATATTACCCCCCCCTTGCGCAATAGCTTAAATTCGAAACAATATTAAAAGTTCTTAAATCCAAATATTCCAAACAAATATGTATATTGTTTATTTTGAACATTCGGATTTCGCTTTTAAACGCTTTATATTACAATGCTTAGACAACCTTAAGTCCTAAGAAGTTGCATTCATGGCCTGCTTCAGGTCACTTTCAACTTCCTGGCGCAAAACATCATCTTCTTTGAATATTTTACGCAGGTGTTCTTTGCCTTGGGCCAGGTTTTTATCTTTATAGGAAAACCAGCTTCCGGCTTTTTTTATTAATCCGCTGTCAATGGCAGCATCGATAAGGGCTCCTGCTTTAGAAACCCCTTCGTTATACATAATCTCAAAAATGGCTTCTTTAAAGGGCGGGGCAACTTTATTCTTTACTACCTTTGCCCTTACTCTGATTCCCACTGCTCCTTCATTGGTAGAAATAGTGCTGATCCGGCGCAAATCAATCCTGACTGAAGAATAGAACTTTAAAGCTCTTCCTCCCGGTGTAACCTCCGGTGATCCAAACATAACTCCGATCTTCTCTCTGATCTGGTTTATAAATACCACGCAGGTGTTGGACTTGCTTATAGCAGCAGTCAATTTTCGTAAAGCCTGGCTCATCAAACGTGCCTGAAGCGCGACTTGAGTGTCTCCCATATTTCCTTCTATCTCGGCACGTGGAACCAATGCTGCCACAGAGTCGATCACCACTAAATCAACCGCATTAGATCTGACCAAGGCCTCTACTATTTCCAGGGCTTGTTCACCGGTATCAGGCTGGGAAATCAATAGATCTTCAAGCCTTATGCCGATAAGCTTGGCATAATTAGGATCAAAGGCATGCTCCGCATCTATAAAGGCTGCTACCCCGGCTTCTTTCTGGGCCTGAGCTATTATGCTCAAGGTAAGTGTGGTCTTGCCTGATGATTCCGGACCATAAATCTCTATTACTCTGCCCCTGGGCAGACCTCCTACACCCAATGCCCTGTCCAAAGATATAATGCCCGATGGTATCGTGGAAACATCAATCTTTATGCCGTCACCCATACGCATTATAGCTCCCTTGCCAAATTGTTTTTCAATCTGAGAAAGAGCCAAGTCCAAAGCCTTCTTTTTGTTTGTATCTTCGATTTTTTTTTCTTTAACCATGGTTTACCTCCCTATTTGAACCGGTTTTCTTTACCGGACAAAAGCTTACCTATATTACTTTTATGCCTGAACACTATAAAAACAAGAAGTAAAAAAGCCAATAATTTAAATTCCCAGGACAGCGGCATAAACAAACAGGACACAAAAAATACTGAGCTGGCTATTAAGGAAGCCAGAGAAACTATCTTTGATATTGAGAAGATAAGAATCCAGGTCAAAATTCCAAGTAAAAGAGCTATCCAAAGATGCCAGAAAATAAAACCTAACCCGCATATGGCTCCAAGGCTGGTAGCCACGCCTTTGCCGCCTTTAAACTGGAGAAAAACAGTCCAATTATGACCGCAAACAACCAGGATCACCGATAAAATTACAGCTAAGCCTTTAGAATGGCCAAAATAAGCAACTAGACAGGGAGCAGACAGGCCTTTGGCAAAATCAAGAATAAAAGTCAAGATACCCCATTTTTTACCCAGCACCCTAAACACATTGGTCGCACCGATATTTCCGGAACCATGCTTTCTGATATCACGGCCTAAGCATATGCCGATTAAATAGCCAAATGGTATACTGCCTATTAAATAGCTAATTATTAACAGAAAGGTTGTTTTTAGCATTTATCTCTTTTGCTCCCCTTAAAAAATAATCAAGCCCTGATATCAAAGTGAACAAAACCGCAAACAAGCATATAAAGAAATAATGGGGCCAGCCGATCAATATCCAGAGAATAGTAAACATCTGAAAGAACGTCGTCAGTTTTCCCCACATAGTTGGGGTTATGGTTATTTCTATCTTTAAAAAATGCAGGATAATAAAACCCAGAAGCATGATTATGTCTCTGCTTACCACCACTAAAACTAACCAGAGATAAATAGTAAAATTAGGCAAAAGATACAAAGTAATGAAAGCAGTGAGCATGAGCAGTTTATCGGCCAAAGGGTCTATAATCTGGCCAAGCTCTGATTTCTCTTTTTTAATCCTGGCCACAAGCCCGTCAAAAAAATCACTTAAAATTGCCAGGACAAAAACGATTACAGCCAGTGTCCTTAATGACGGCTTAGACTGCGAATAAATAAGCAAAGAAACAAATACGGGTATAAGTATAATTCTTATGCTTGAAACTTTATCTGCCAGGCTCATTGAAAATAATTAGAGTTACTTATTATTCTTAAAAAATCATTCAGCTCGTTTAAGGGCTGTACCATCATAAGGACAATATTGAACAGATGATTTGAACTGTCTTCCGCAGACAGGGCAGTAAACTTTTTCTTCCATCTGATTTCCGATAAGTGCTCCACCTACAGCACCTACCGCAGCACCTATGCCTGCGCCTTCAGCGCCGTGTCCGGACTGGTGTCCTATAGCATAGCCTACGCCGCCGCCGATAAGGGCTCCGGCACCTGCGCCTTTTTGAGTGGCTGTACAGCCTGGAAAAAAGATCACCCCGCAAATCAAAACCAGAATATAATACCTCATGATAACCCTCCTTTTTTTACTAAAATTATACCAAACTACCTTCAATAAATAAAGACTACTCTATCATATTGACCCTGGAAGGAGGCCACCATATAAAAACAGCTTTACCGATCAACCCTTTTTCGTCGGCAAATCCCCAAAAACGGCTATCGGCTGAAGAAATGCTGTTATCGCCAAGAAAAAAATATGAATCTTTAGGGACTATAACGCTTTCTCCGTTAACTGCGTACATACCCTGGTTATAATAATAATTTCTGGCTATTACCGGATCGACTATTTGCTTATCATTGATCAGGATATTTCCGTTGACAAGAGCTACTTTTTCATTCTCAAGGGCAATAAGCCGCTTTACGAAAGCTTTTTCTCTATCGTGTGGAGGGAAAAAAACTATAACTTCTGTTTTTTTAGGTTTGCGGAACTTCAGTATTTTATAATCGGTAAAAGGTATGTTTATGCCAAAACCGATCTTATTTACAAAAATATAATCACCGGGCATAAGAGTAGGTATCATCGAAGCTGAAGGGATAACAAAAAGCTTAAAACATAGGTTAAAAACAACTACCGTAATAACAACAAACAAAAATATGACAGTAAGATTTCTTCTCAAAGCTGGTTTCATTAAAATATTTCTTAAGATATTTACCTTATCTTAGCCCAGCGCTTAGGCGGCCACCAGATAAAAAGGGCTTTACCTACCACCCATTCTTCATCGGCATATCCCCATTTACGGCTGTCCTGAGAATTAGCGCTGTTATCTCCTAGAAAAAAATATTTATCTTTGGGCACAACAACGGGGGAATCAGCCATTCCATATTCTCCATAATTATAATAATAATTCTTTGCTATTCTTTCATCAGTCACTAATTTATCGTTAATGTAAATACTTCCGTTTTTGATTTCCACCTTTTCTCCTGGCAGTCCGATCAAGCGCTTGATAAACTGCCTGCGTTTATACCAGGGGAAAGGAACCTCATCTGGAGGCACAAATACAACCACATCGCCCCGCTGGGGCTTGCCAAAACCGGGAAGGCGAACCTGAATAATAGGGATTTTTGGGCCATAGGTCATGCGGGTTACAAAAATCCTATCACCGGGAGTAAGTATAGGCTTCATCGATGCAGTAGGTATCTTGTAGTTCTGAAAAAACAAAGTCCTTACTATTGTGGCTACTATTGCGGCTACTATAAAAGAATCTACCCATTCTCTGACTACACCCTTTTTTTTGCTTTTTTCTTTATTCTTTTTACTCATTATTATTAAGCCTTTAGTACTTCGATAAAAGCATTTTGAGGAACATTTATGTTTCCCAACTGCTTCATCTTTTTCTTACCCTTTTTTTGTTTTTCCCATAATTTTCTCTTTCGGGTTATGTCTCCGCCATAACATTTAGCCGTAACGTTCTTCTTTAAAGGAGACACTCTGGCTGAAGCTATTATCTTTGCTCCGATTGCCGCCTGGATTACCACTTCGTACATCTGACGGGGTATCAACTCCTTAAATTTATCGACTACTGCCCGGGCCTTGGCCTCGACCTTATCTTTGTGCACCAATAAAGCAAAGGCCTCGGTCTTTTTCTTATTAAAAAGAAATTCTATCTTGACTATATCTGTCTTGCGGTATCCTATGAACTCATAATCAAACGAGCCGTAGCCTTTGGTCAAAGATTTTATTTTATCATAAAAGTCAACTATTATCTCTGCCAAAGGAAGATTGAAAAGTATGCTTAAGCGCTCTTTGCCAAGATAGTCCATCTTAACAAAATCACCTCTTCTTGATTTAGCCAGCTCACATAATATATCCATGCCCTCAACAGGAGTAACAATAGTGGCAGCGACATAAGGTTCATACACTTCCTCGATTAAGGTCGGATCTGGAAAATGATGAGGGCTTTCGATGAACTCTAAATCATTGGATCCTGTCCTTTTTATCTGATATTTTACGTTTGCAGACGTAGGGACAAGGTCAAGGTCGAATTCGCGTTCAAGCCGGGCCTGGACTATCTCCATGTGCAAAAGTCCGAGGAATCCGCAGCGAAACCCGTGTCCCAGGTTACCCAGCGAATCCGGCTCAAAAGTAAACGAGGGATCGGAAAGTTTCAGTTTCTCTATTGCTGTACGCAGAGTAGGGTAATCCTTGGGGGCAGAAGGAAATATACTGCAAAAGACCATGGGCGACATCTTAACATAACCCTCAAAAGGATGTTCGGTAGGATTAGAAGCCGAAGTTATTGTGTCGCCGACATCTACCTCCTCCGGCTTCTTTATGTTACAGCAGATATAACCTACTTCACCAGAATTAAGTTCCGGCATCTTTTGCGGACTAGGCACAAACACCCCTACTTCTTCAACCCGGTAATTTTTGTTTTGATGCATAAGCAGTATATTATCACCGGCAGAAATCTTGCCGTCATAGATCCTTAAAAACAGTATCACGCCTCTATAGGAATCATAGGTTGAATCAAAAAGCACTGCTTTTAAAGGCTTATCCTTATCTACTGAAGGGGCGGGTACTTCTTTGATTATTCTTTCGAGAAGTTCTTTAACTCCTGTACCTTCTTTTGCAGAAACCCGCGATATCTCTTCAGCCTTGAAACCGAATACATCGAAAAGCTGATCGCGGATTTTTTCCGGCTGGCTTGAAGGAAGATCTATTTTATTAAGAACTGGTATTATCCTTAAATCACTCTCTAATGCCAGATGAAAATTTGCCACGGTCTGAGCCTCTATGCCCTGAGAGGCATCTACCAGCATAACAGCCCCCTCACAACCTTTAAGACTTTTAGCTACCTCATAAGCAAAATCAACATGGCCGGGGGTATCGATAAGGTTCAAGATATAATCCTGGCCTTCAAATTTAAGATAAAGCCTTACGGCCTTTGCCTTTATGGTAATCCCCCGCTCTCTCTCAAGCTCCATGCTGTCAAGAAGCTGCTGCTGATCCTTATTCCTGCCTACTGCCCCGGCAAGCTCTAAAAACCTATCGGCCAATGTAGACTTCCCGTGATCAATATGGGCAATGATGCAAAAATTCCTTATATTTTTTGCGCTTTCCATAACTAAACAATAATAAAATTTAATATCTGAAGGCTAACGGGAACCGGGCAAGTCTATATATTTTTCTATTGCCATAGCGGTCTGTTCAATGCTCAGCTTTGAAGTGTCAATTACCACAGCATCTTTACATATGAGCAGCGGTCCAGTTTTTCTTGTCTGATCAGCCGTATCGCGATTTTTTAGGTCGCCTTCAACTTCTTTGAAGTCCATATATATCTTCTTTTGCTGCAACTCATTGAATCTGCGCTGCGCTCTCATTTTGGGTTCGGCATCAAGATAAAACTTATATTCAGCTTCAGGAAAGACAACTGAAGTTATATCCCTTCCCTCAACAACACAATCTCTCCCCTTTGAAAGCTCTCTTTGCAATTCAACCATGACCGAACGCACCTTGGCATGAGCAACTATTTTTGAGATATTCTTATCAATCCTTGGCGCCCTGATTTCATCAGTTATATCCAAAGCTCCAAGCATTACCTTATCCGAATCCATCTTTAAAGGCAAACCTTTAGCCAATTCAGCTAAGGCCGAATCATTATCAGAATCAACACCCTTCTCCAAAGCAGCATAAGTAAGGGCCCTGTAGGTTGCGCCTGTATCTAAATAAAAAATGCCCATTCTTTTTGCCAACAACCTGGCAGTTGTAGTTTTGCCTGAACCGGCAGGACCATCTATTGCAATAATCATGAGTTAGTTTATAAAATCAG
>JAFGHG010000078.1 GCA_016939345.1 Candidatus Omnitrophota bacterium | reverse complement strand
TGGAAAGAAAAAAAACATGATGAGCTGAAAAGTTTTCTTTATGCCCTTTTAGAAGGCATTCGTATCGTTTCAATTTATTTAAGTCCGGTAATCCCCTATACTGCCTTATCTATTCAAAGACAGCTGGGTTTAGAGCCCGGCTCTTTTTTATTGAAAGAGGCCGGTTGGGCTGGAATAGAGAGCTTTTCAATAAATAAAGAACCGCCGCTTTTCCCTCGTATAGACATTGAACAGATATGATATTTTCTAATACGAATATGCAGGAATTCGGTCTTACTAAAAAGATACCTAACAAAAATTTTCTAGAATAATATTCGTGTCCATTAGTGTATGATTTGCGTTTATTCGTGTATCAAAGAATTTAGCAAATGTTTATTGATTCTCACTGTCATTTTAATTCCCTGTCAAAAATAGCCAGAGAGGAGACAGCTTCGTTTTGTAAAGACACTTTTTTATGCTGTTTTATTGATTCCAGTATCGACGTAAATTCTTCCTTGGCTTCAAACGCTTTGTCTCAGTATTATGGGTTTATATATACCTCTTTAGGGTTCCATCCTTTTTCAGCCGGGATTTTCTGTGGTGAGGTAATAGAGACTTATGAGGCGCTGATAAAAGAGAATAAGAAGATAGTTGCTATAGGTGAAATAGGCCTTGATTATAAAGCTGATAAGTCTCAAGAGGTGCAGGAAGAGGTTTTTAAGGCTTTTATCCGCCTGGCAAAACGCCATAACCTGCCGGTTATAATCCATAACCGTCTTGATCCGGCATCTGATAATAATAAAAAGCAGCCCAGGGTTTTAGAAATACTTGGCCAGTTTTATCCCAGCTTTGAAAAGGTAATCTTTCATTGTTTCAGCTATGGCCCGGATATCCTTAAACCGATAATCAAAAAGTCAGGATTCGTTTCCTTTTCTTTGAATGTTTTGCGCAATAAAAGTGAGATTATAAGATCTTTAGAGGAGTGCCCGCTGGAGAATCTTTTACTGGAAACAGATTCCCCTTACATGAAGATAAAGGAAAGAAACTCTACACCCCTTGATATCGACAAGGTATACGCAAAGGTAAGCCAGGCAAAAGGAATTAATGAAGATAAACTCAAGGAGCAGATAGTCGCTAATATACATAGAGCCTTTAATTTTAATCCCAGGAGTAATACATGAATTCAATAAAATTTAAAAACAACCGTTTGTATTATCTTGACCAGAAAGAACTTCCCTTGCGGGAGGTCTGGCGCGAGTGCAGAAATTTAAGGGACGGTTTTCAGGCAACAAGGGACCTGCAAATAAGAGGAGCTCCTTTAATCGGAGTCTTTGCGGCTTATTGCGTATGTATCCATGCCAATAATATGGATCTTAAAAAGGAAGATTTTTTAAAGAATTTGCGCTATGATATAGCTTACCTAAAGACCTGCCGGCCGACAGCGGTCAATTTAGCCTGGGCTTTAAATAGAATTGAGAAGGTAATAGAAAAAAACAGCAAAGATTCTGTTCAGCAGATAAAACAGGCTTTATTGAAAGAAGCCAAGGCAATACATGCCGAAGATGTTGCTTTATGCGAACGCATGGGCAACTTCGGAGCCAAACTGATTAAAAAAGGCGACAGGATACTTACTCATTGCAATACCGGAGCCTTAGCAACCTCTGGTAAGGGCACTGCTTTGGCTGTTGTCTTTAAAGCCAAGGAGTTGAATAAAGATATATATGTCTATGCAGATGAAACCAGGCCTCTTTTGCAGGGTTCCCGCTTGACTGCCTGGGAATTGATGAAAAAAAAGATCCCTTCTAGCGTTATCTGCGATAATACAGCTGCCTATCTTATGCAGAAAAATCAAGTAAATAAAGTATTTGTAGGCGCGGACAGGATAGCTTCCAACGGCGATACTGCTAATAAAATCGGTACCTACAGCATAGCAGTGCTTTCTAAATATCACAAGATCCCTTTTTACGTAGTAGCGCCTTTTAGCAGTTTTGATTTAAGCATAAAAAGCGGAAAACAAATCCCAATAGAAGAACGTTCCGGCAGCGAAGTAAAGAAAGTCCTGAATAAGCTTTATGTGGCACCTAAGGCCGCCAAGACCATAAGTCCTGCTTTTGATGTTACCCCGCACAAACTCATTACAGCAATTGTGACTGACCGCGGCCTGGTTTATCCGCCCTATACTAAAAATATCAGGAAAATATTTGGGGTCTAGGGGTTAGGGCAAAAGTGGGGAAGTAACGAGATGATAAAATCCTTTGATGAACTTGCCTGGATCGATTATTTAAAATCCAAAGTCAAGACTGATAAGTCGGTATTGACCGGCATAGGTGATGATTGTGCAGTTGTCAGCATTGGTAAAGAAAAATTCCTTTTAAAAAGTGATATGTTTATTGAAGGGGTTCATTTTGAGCTTAAAAAAACTACATTTTTGAATATCGGGAAAAGGGCAGTAGCCAGGGTTCTTTCTGATTTTGCAGCTTGTGCCGGCCTTCCTATATATATAGGAGCTTCCGTTGCCGGGCCCTGCCGGCAGGATTGCAAGTATTTAAAGGAGATTCTAGCCGGCATGCTTTTTATGGCTAAAAAATATAAATTTTCATTTATCGGAGGAGATACTGCCAGAGCTAAGAAGTTCTTTATTGATATCTGGGGTATGGCTAAGACAGAAAAACCGGTTTTAAGAAGCGGAGCAAAAACCGGCGACCTTATATTTATCACCGGCAGATTAGGAAAAAGAGATTTTCATAGGTCCTTTGAACCCAGAATAAAAGAGGCAAGGTTCTTAACACGAAATTTTAAGATAAATTCAATGATTGATATATCCGACGGATTGATTATAGATCTTTACCGTTTGGCAAAAGCAAGCCGTAAAGGAGCTTTAGTATTGCTCGATAAAGTTCCGGTCACAAAAAGCCCAGCTGATTTATACCGGGGAGAAGACTACGAACTTATTTTTACGGTAGATAAAAGAGAAAAAAGACTTCAAAAGCTAAAAGAACTTTTTTATCCAATTGGCGAGATAACCGCAAAAAACAGAGGATATAAAGCTAAAACTTACAAATCCCTCAGTAAAATAAAAGTAAAAGGATACAGGCATTTTTAATAAACTACAGATGTTTAAGATTACAACAAAATCGGCCGAAGATACTAAAAATTGTGGCCGCCTTACGGCTGAAGTTTTAAAACCTAAAGATATAATTATACTTGAGGGCGAGCTGGGAGCAGGCAAAACCACCTTTGTTAAGGGCGTTCTTGAAGGTTTTAGTTATAAAAAAATGGTTTTAAGCCCGACATTTACTCTTCTGCGGCAGTATAAAGTCAGAGGTTTAGCAATTAACCATATAGACCTTTACCGAATAGATAGCCGGGGATTAAGGGATTTAGGTTTAGATGAATTCGTTTATCAGCCGCACTCTTTGTCTTTCATCGAGTGGGGAGGAAAAATTATTAAAAACCTGGATAGTTTTATATTGATAGAATTCTCTTTTCTCAGCCAGAATGAGCGTAAAATTTCCTTTTCCTTAAAAGGCTTAGAAGATAAGAGGCTTAAAGATATCAAGAGGAAGGCTCTTTTAACTGCTTCTCATTGACCTTAAGATGATTATTTTTTGCCATATCTTACGGCAGAGTCCTGTGGTCAGGCTTTCGAGGTCATTTACCGCATTGTTAGCTGTAGGGTCATCAAAATTCTGGACATAAAGAAAACCGATTTTGCTGACCAGAGACAGCATTTCCGAACAGTAATCCAGATACCTTCCCAGCTCATAAACATTAAGCTTTCTTTTTGGCGAATTAACAGTGGGAACACTTATGGTCATAACGGTGTCGGGGTCTTTGGTCAGTTGGTGGGCATCTATGACATGTGAGAGGCATCTTAATCTATTGATCGCCCTTATTACTCTTTCCCGCTTTTTTTTGTTTTCAAAAGTTACCAGAAAAGCAATACCGGCTCCGATTATGATTATCTCATTCAGGCCGGCTTCGGTCATCTGTATAAAATCGGCTATATTTATGCCGTCGGCTTTTAAATTAAGCTGGCAGATCGAATAGATTATCACAGACACAAGAAAGACTATCAGGGAATATATAATGCTTCTTAGAAGGTAGTTTGGCCTTGATATCCAGAGCAGAGTTTTATCACTTTCTTTGGCTATATCGATAAGCTTTTGGCAGGTATTTAAAAGACCGGAATCCGGAAATCGGTCTTTTATCCTTAGATAGAGTTTGCTTGTTGTTTCCTGTATTTTAACAGCTATCAGTAAATCAGTCATTTTTTTCTCTCCTCTTCGGTTAAAGCGCTGAAAAGTGACATGGCCATAACTGGGAACCAGTAATAATTGTATAGTTGAACACCAAGCGATATAAACAGCATATAACAAAAAATCAAAGATTTGTCAGGGTTTCTATAGAGATAGTTTTTTTTGTAAAAAAGATAACAGATGCCAAGGAGCCCTAAGAGCTGAGTCAATGACACCAAATATAAATTTTTCCAGTAGGGCAACAGGTAGCTTAGAGACAGCTGGGTAGATGATTGCGGAAAATTAGAAAGTTTAATAGACTTAAGTCCGTCTAAATAAGGATGATTAAGCAAATTCCAGAAAAAGCATTTCGCTGATACGATAACAGGGCTAAGGGTTATGAGTATAAGAGTAATGTCAAGAAGACTGGGTTTCATTATCAGATAAAATTTTTTTAACCCTAAAAAAGGCGATGATCTTTTAGGTTTCAACTGATAAATCAACCAGGCCGGGACCAAAGACAAAGACAAGGGCCTAATAAAACAGGAGAAAAGCAGTAGTGTTTTTTGCCAGGCTATTTTTCCCTTGTTTATTGTTATGATAAAAAAAGCCAGCAGAAGGCAGTAAAAGAAAATATGCGTGCTAAGCATGCTATAGATTGTTGCCGGGGATAAAAAAAAGATAAGGATCAAAAGCCTGTAGTTTTTAAATCTTGAATATTTTCCGGCATAAAAAGCCAGAAAGACCGTAATGCATGTTGCCAGGACATTAGCCCAGCGCAGGTCCATGTTAAAAAACTTAAATGGCAGGTAAGGAAATATAAGTAATAAGGGATAAGGAAGCATGGAATAGTCTTCATATCGATAAATCCATTGTCCTTGAAGAAGGCGCTGGCTGTTTTCATTAACCAGCCAAAAGGGCATTCCCGGTTCAAAGAAGACCTCAAACTGGTTGTTTTCTATATATTTTGCAGAATAAAAGATTATAAAAAATATCATTGATGCCATAAGAGGATAAATAAGATTTTTTTTATAAGAAATTATGTAAGCGCAGGCAATAAGCATAATAAGCACTATGCCCAGAGGAATGGATACTGCTTTCATTTTGTAACCGCAGATAAGGGATCTAGAAGATGAGATGATCCATAAAGATATGACTGCCCAGACAAAAGCATCTTGGATCTTAATTTTTTTTGGGCTGAACTTAAGGTCTAATACAAAAAAAACAAGAAGGGTTATGAAAGTAATTGAAATAAAAAGGGCAGTTAGATTATTGCCGTTTATCTGGAAAAGCCACCAGCACTCCCAGTACTGAAATATCATCAGCATCAAAGCCAGAAAATAAGGACGAAGCGAAAGGCTGGAATTTTTTTCATGGTGGGTGTTATTTGGCATTTAGGATATTTTAACATATTTTTAGTTGAATTGTAGAAAAACCTTGACCAGGTTTCTCATTTTATGTATAGTAGCGTCGTTGGAGGATAACGAATTGAAGCTCTTAGCCTTAGATAGTTCCTGCGAAAATATATCATTATGTGCGGCTAATGCTGATGGTATATTGTTTAACCTGAACCGGCGCATCCGCTTTGGCGCTTCCCAGCTTATTGTTTATATGCAAAAGTATCTAAAAAAAATAAATAAAAAAATCAATTATTTTGATGCCCTGGTTGTAGGCTCAGGCCCTGGTTCGTTCACTGGCTTGAGAATCTCATTCAGCCTTATTAAGGCCTTTTCTTTAGCCACAGGTATTCCGGTTGTATCCCTATCCAGCTTTTTATCCTGTGCCGAACAGCTGAAGTCTAAAAGCCACTATATATCAGTAGTAACTGATGCCCGGAAAGACCTTTTATACCGTGCTGATTTTAAAATAAAAAATGGTCTGGTAAAAGCTAAAGGCAGAACAAGGCTTGTATCTTTAGATAAAATAGAAAACATTTCAGATACTTTATTTGTGACATATGATAAACATTTAAGAAAGCAATTGCCCAAGCTCTATCCTGATATTGAATTTTATCCAAAAGATATTTACCCAAAAGCTTATTATCTGCTTGCTTTTGCCGGAGAGCGTGTTAAGAAAAAAAAATTCACATCTCTTGATAAACTCTTACCTTTATATATACATCCTAAAACCTGCCAAATCAGAAAAAGGGGCTAGGGTTTGGGGATTAGGGGTAATTATTTTTTTAAACAAAATTAATAATCACAACTTATAACTTAAGATTATGATAAGGCCATTATGGATAGAAGTTGATTTAAAGGCCCTGCGAAACAATCTAAAGGCTGTCCGCAGCTTTCTGGGCCCAAAAATAAAAATTATTGCCACTATAAAACAGTCTGCTTACGGTCACGGCTTGATACCTGTGGCAAGAGAGTTGAGCTCTCAAGGGATTGATTTCTTCGGGGTAGGCAGTGTTGAAGAGGCCATGCGTCTGCGCGATGACGGTTTTACGGGTTCAATACTTGTTCTTACTTCTGTGCTTGATGATTTTGCCGACCATTTTCTTGATTATGACATAATTCCTACAGTTGTCGACCTTAAATTTGCCAAAAAATTGGATAAAGAGGCTGGCAGAAGAAAGCGCAAAATAAGAGTTCATGTAAAAATAGATACAGGCATGGGGAGGCTGGGATTTTACCATAAAGAAGCAAAAGGCTTCATCAGAGAATTATCTGCTTTGGATAATTTAATCCTAGAGGGAATTTTTACCCATTTTCCCGTAGCTGACAGCGATCCCGAATTTACAAAATATCAGATAAATACTTTTAACGGTTTCATTAGCTATTTGGAAGGTAAAAGGATAACTTTTAAATATCAACACTGCGCCAACAGCATCGGGATTTTGAAATTTCCTCAAGCCCATTTTAATATGGTAAGGCCGGGTTTGATACTTTATGGAATAGAGCCGCAGCCTGATTCCGGCCTAAAGACCCAGCCTCTGCTTTCTTTAAAGTCAAAAGTGATTTTTGTAAAAAATATAGCAAAAG
This sequence comes from Candidatus Omnitrophota bacterium, assembly GCA_016939345.1. Classification (GTDB taxonomy): domain Bacteria; phylum Omnitrophota; class Gorgyraeia; order Duberdicusellales; family 4484-171; genus JAFGHG01. The sequence continues at coordinate 2,024 of JAFGHG010000078.1, read as the reverse complement.
GCATGAGCGTAAGTTACGGCAGGACTTATATTGCCAAGAGGGCAAGTCAGATAGCTACAGTTGCCATAGGTTATGCCGACGGCTATCCATGGGCTTTATCTAACCGTTCAAAAGTAATTATTAAAAATAATTATTTCAATCTTGCCGGAAGAGTATGCATGGATCATATAATGGTTGATATCAGGAATAAACGAGGAATATGCCCGGGAGATGAAGTTATTTTAATCGGCAAAAGCGGTTTTAAAGCAATCAGAGCCGAGGATCTGGCGGTAATGGCACAGACAATACCCTATGAGATAGTAAGCCGCCTTTCCTTAAGCATACCGCGAATATATAAGGGATAAAGGGTTTAGGGGTTAGGGTTTGGGGGTTGGATTAGAATTCTTGCCTCAGCTGCTTTTCGGCATCTACCACATCACGGTTTACCTTATTCAAGCAGTAAAAAATTTTTTCTTTAAGAGCTGGAGCTATTACTTGCGATGAGTATATCTGGCGCAGCACCTGTATGCTCATTCGAAAATAGCGCACTATCTCGCCGTCATCTATAGAGCAGTTATTGGAAAGCTTGGAAAAATTTATTCCGTCAAACCAGAGATTCGACGCTTCAGCAAGATGGAAAAAGGCCTTTTTGCTTAAAGGGTAAATCCTGAAAGAACGTTCTTTTTTATGGATATTCTTGACAAGTTTATTAAGGTCTTTTTTTATTATTTTTGTCCGTTTGCTTAATTTGGGTTTTCTTTCGCCCTTACGCGGTTCATAAACCAGGGCAGTTATAACAGTGAAGAGAGCCTGAGGATTACAGCCGTCAAGATAGGCGCTTTCAAAAAGCTCGCCGACTGTTAATTCGAAACTGTATACTTTAGCTGCAAGTTCAGCTTTACTGGTTATGTTTTGATCCCTGATATAATTTAAGTTTTTAAGCAGGGATATCTTGCGCTTTAAAAGTCCACGGACTTCTTTTTTCTCCCACATCTTGCTTTGGAAGAAATGAAAAGAGTTAGGATAGATATCGTATATCCTGTCACCCATAATTTTATAAAGATTGATAATAGTTGCATAACAGGAGTTAAGCTGGCTTTTTATAGGCTCGTATTCGCCGTAGATAATCTTTTCAAGGCTTAACTCATCGATATGCGAAGGGTTTACCCTTGAAAAGACAAAGCCTTCTTCATCAATGCCCCTTCTTCCTGAGCGGCCGGCCATTTGGTAAAAATCGCGGGTCTTTAAATAGCCGTGATAATGGCCGTAATACTTGCTTAAAGAGTCAAAAACAACTGTTTTAGCCGGCATATTGACACCTAAAGCAAAAGTCTCGGTGGTAAAAATAAGTTTTATCAAGCCGGTCGTAAAAAGACGCTCGATTATCTCTTTGATCGTAGGCAGCAGGCCGGCATGATGATAGGCGATGCCTTTTTTGATCAGAGGATTAAGAAAATTAATATCTGATGATGCTGATATATTGAATTTAGCCAGGAGTTCTTCAAAAGTTTTAGTGATCAAAGTTTTTTCCTCGAGGCTTAGAAAGTTATTAAAACCGGCATCCTGGGCCAGGTCTTCGCAGCGGCGTCGGGAAAAAGAAAAATAGATACAGGGATAAGAATTGTTATCTTTTAAATAGCTTATTAATGTCTTGATGCTGTTGGGTTTTGAATGCCAGTATTTTTCTTGATAGGAAGATGTTTTAAGTTTTTTATTAAGCAGATTTGTTTTCTTTAAAGACTTTAGATTATTAAAGATCTGGTTATCGCACTGAAAATGGAAATGTAACGGCACCGGCCTTACTGTTTCCACTATGGATTTTAAAGGATGAGCATGGACTTTTTCCAGCCACTCAATGAATTCTTTTATATTAGGTATAGTGGCGCTTAAAGCCAAAAGTTTCATATGGGGAGGCAGAAGGATTATGGCTTCTTCCCAGACAGTGCCGCGTTCGATATCGTCAAGATAATGGATTTCATCAAAGATGACCCAATGCCGGTTATTAAACTCCTTAGGGTTTACAAGTATGGCGTTGCGAAATATCT
>JAFGHG010000077.1 GCA_016939345.1 Candidatus Omnitrophota bacterium | reverse complement strand
GGAATCTCTTGCTGTATATATAAATCTTGGCATATGGAGTAATTTATTCGTCCTGGGAGACCCTTAAAACTTCTTCTATCGTGGTTGTCCCGGCAACTACTTTTTTTAGGGCATCTTCTCTTAATGTCTTCATTCCTTTTTCTTTAGCCATGGTCCTGATATCATTTAAAGGCGCCCTTTGAACAATTAGAGTTCTTATGTCTTCATCTATGGTCATTATTTCAAATACAGCTATTCTGCCCTTATAACCGCTGTTAGTGCATGCATCACAGCCTTTACCGTGATAAATTACGGCATCAGGAGGTATGCCTATACTTTTGGCTTCATCAGCTGAAATTTTGGTTTGAACTTTGCATTTAGGGCAGATCTTTCTTACCAGCCTTTGAGCTATAACCCCTATAACTGATGAAGAAACAAGAAAAGGCTGGACACCCATATCCGTAAGACGTATAACAGCTCCGGGAGCATCGTTAGTATGTAATGTTGATAATACCAAATGACCTGTAAGGGCAGCTCTTATAGAAACCTCTGCTGTTTCCAGATCCCGTATTTCTCCTACCAGGATAATATCAGGATCCTGGCGCATTATCGCCCGGAGTAAAGTTGCAAAGCTTAAACCGATCTTACTGTATATCTGAGATTGTGATATTCCGTTTAATTGGTATTCAACAGGATCTTCGATAGTCAAAAGGTTTTTTTCAGAGGTCTTAATGGTCTCAAGAGCAGTATATAAAGTGGTGGTTTTTCCGCTGCCTGTGGGGCCGGTTACAAGAATTATTCCATGAGGCCTTTTTATCAAAGAAGTAAATTTATTTTTATTTTCTTCATCAAAGCCTAAATCTTCAAGACCAAAAGAAACAGAGGAACGGTTAAGTATCCTAAGAACTCCTTTTTCGCCGTGTATAGTTGGATAAATAGATACCCTTACGTCAACGTCGTTATTATTGACTTTCATGGGAAATTTGCCGTCTTGAGGCATTCTTTTTTCAGCTATGTCAAGGCGTGACATGATCTTTACTCTTGAGATAATAAAATCATGCATGTGTTTAGGAGGCTGGATAATATCCCTCAAAATACCATCAATGCGAAAACGTATGACTAATTTATTTTCTTGAGGCTCTATGTGGATATCGCTGACATTTTCATTAACAGCGTCAGTAAGCAATTGGTTGACTAACCTTATAGCCGGGGCATCGGCCATTGAATCCTTTAGCTCAAAAACTTTTTTTTCGCTGCTAACCTGATGGGTCGAAGTTTCGACAGCTGAAGTTATTATCTCCTTAAGTATGCTTTTCTGGCCGTAATATTTTTTTAAGGCCTGCCTTATGCTTGATTCAGTAGCGATCTTTGCTTTTATCTGGCAATGCAGAGTTGCTCGAAGCTCATCGATAAGAAAAAAGTTCTGGGGATTAGCCATGGCCAGGACAAGGAAGTCTCCTTTCTTTTCAATAGGAATAATCTCGAATTGGCGGGCTAAACTGTCCGGAACGCTGGTTATGATATTTTCAGGTATTGAGAGAGAGGACAGCTGGACATATTCGACTTCAAAAACCTCGCTTAGAAAGCGGACCAGGATCTCTTCACTTATGAATTTTTTCTTAACCAGTATCGAACCGAGCAGTTCTCCGCTTTTTTTCTGTAAAGACAGCGCCTCGTTTAGCTGGTCTTCAGTTATATGGCCCTTCTGTACAAGTAATTCGCCGAGTAAACCTTTTGCCTTTGCCATATTATTTTTTCTTAACCTCCTTTAATGAATAGTCCTTTGAGGAATGGTCTATCCTGTTAAAATTATTTTCAGGTATTATATGCGGCGTTATGAAAATCAGCAGTTCGGTTTTATCAACTGTTTTTTCAGTATATCTAAAGGGTACCCCAAGAAAGGGTATGTCTCCTATAATAGGAATACGGTGGTTTTTTTCGGCTATATTATCCTTGATCAGTCCGCCGATAACCACTGAATCACCGTCTTTTATCGTTATGGTAGTTTCAGCTTTACGGGATGTAGTAATGGGTCTTTCGTTATTAGGGCCTACTGACTGGCCTGTCAGTTCGCTTATTTCAGGATAAACCTTAAGCATTATTTTATTATCGCCGACAACATGGGGTGTAACTTTGAGGATGATCCCGGTTTGTTCTTCTTCGTAGCCAGTTATTTCCATAGAGCCAGTTGATTCATTCCTTTCATATATCGGTATGGGTATATTTGTAGCTATAGAAATTATAGCTTCTTCTCCGTCTATTGTGGCAATATGGGGAGCCGATAAAAGATTAGACTTGTCTTTATGATCCAAGAGATTAAGAACAGCCTGAAAACTGGAAAAGCTAAGGCTTCCAAAGGTAAAATCATCGGATGATGCATATGGAAACAGGCTTGCATTGGTATCTAGAAAGTCCTCATTTGTAGGATCAGGCTTAGGTATAAGAAGGCCGTTCTGATCGATCATATCTCGTTTTTTGGTAAAAGGTGCGGTTGTAGGTATACTTGCGCCAGTAAGAGAACCGGTAACGGTCCAATCAACACCTAGCTTGTCAGTGTCATCAGCAATAACTTCAATGACTTTTGCCGATATAGATATCTGCATAGGCTCAACATCGATTTTATCTATAATGCCTGTTATGTTATCCAGGACTTCTTTAGTATCTCTAACAACCAAGGTATTAGAACGTATAAGCGTAGAATCATCCTTGGTCCTTGTAAATGTTTGTATCAAGCCTTTATCTGAAAGAAATTGAGATACAGTTGCTTTTATGTCTTCAGCGTTTTGGAATTTTAAATTAAAAACCTTAGTGGTCAAGGATGATGCTGGAGATTCTTCTATCTCATCAAAGGAAACCACTCTTAAAATAGAATCTTCTTTGACAAATGTATAGCCGTTAGCCAAAAGAATCGAGTTTAAAGCAGTGCCTAGAGGGACATCTACAAGATGGACTGTTACTTGTCCTTCTACGGATGGGCCTGCAATTATATTTAAAGATGTAGAATCGGAAAGGGTCCTGAGGACGTCTGTTAAGGCGGCTTGTGAAAAATTCAAAGTGATCTTTTGTTCCAAGGCTTTGGTTAAACCGCTATCATTCAGGGGTTGGCGGCTTGAAGATTCAGTTATTTTAGTATATTCATTTAAAACAGTATCATATTTGGCAGAAAACTCATCATCATTCATAGCAGGGTTGACTGTTTCAGGGGCGGCCTGTTCAAGGTAATTAATTTCCTTTTTTTTATCAATCAAAGAGCTGTCTATTAGAAGTGGTGGATTATTCTGTTGAGATGTTTCAGCCTCTTGGTCCAAAGGTACAGGCTCTGCATCTTCCCCTTCCAGCTGGTTTATCAGGATAAGCATACTTTCTTTAACTCCTTCAAAAGCTTTGTTGTATTCAGTGATAGCATCATTTTCTTCTGAGGCAGCATTAGCAAGAGATATACAAAACGTGAGACCGGCTAAATAATTGAACAAAGAAAAAATAAATAATAAAGCAAAAAAGATATTCAAATAAGGTCCATTTCTTGTCTTAAGCATGCTACCTCCTATAACTGGAATTATCGATTTTTAATTCGAAAGATTTAGCATTATTTTCAAGGGTGACTTTTTTAGGATTTATATCTACGATTGTATAGCCTAAAATAGTATCGCCTTGCCTAAGCAGTTCACCGTTTATTACTACGACCGAAAGATTTTTTGGGTTTTTAATAACAATTCCTTGGAGTTTCAAGTTTTGGCTTGTTTTTTGCTCCTGTTTTTCCTGCTGCTGTTGCTGGATCTCTGGTTCGATTGCTTTTTGGACAAGAGGAAATATCTGGTTGCGTCTGTATTTTGTTAAATCAAGAGTTTTTTCCTCGGGCATGTTTAAAGAATTTTTTAAGTAATCTTCGTTAAACTGGGTAGAAGGCGTATCAATGATTGAGCCTGAGCCTTGTGGTAGATAACTATAAGCTTTAACGAGCATCGTTGCCTTTACTATTCCCGGGATTTCCGGGTCGGCCTGTATTGAGAGATTGCCCAGGGTCACAAGGTAGTTCTGGTTTTTTATCCAGTATAGGTATTCAACTAAACGGTCCATTACTATATCTATACTTAAATTTATGGGTACATAATTGTATGTGGCCTTGCCTGAAGAACTGTTAAATTCGACCTCTTCCTGCGAACCGAAGGATAAAGATACTACGTCAAAATTAAATTGTTTTGAGGGCTTTGTCAGCATGTCATTAAGCTCGGGTATGGAAAACGATTCCGGTATTTTTTTTAAAAGATGCTGTTCCAATTTCTCTACTTTTCGCTGCATCTGGTATATCTGCCTTTCATCGTTAAAGACTGAAGTAAGATTTCTAACGTCCTGCTGGAGCTGTATCAACTGTTGAGATAAATTCTTATTGCTTTTCATCCAGGGCTTGAAAAAGTTATTAAATAGGAAAAGCAGCAAACCTATACCAAAAATAAACGACAATAATGTTACTTTAGAATTGGTTTTGGCCATCGTTAAACATTGGGTTTTGCCATTGAGGAGCTGTTTTGTCTTTTGTTTTTACGAGTCTACCCTTGAAGGTACAGCTGACCTCAAAGTTTATGTAATCCTGGTATTCTTTGTCTCTGCTGCCCCTTTCAGTAATCTTTGGTGAAAGCAGAGAAAAGTGACCTGTTTTTTCCAAACCAGAAAGAAAGTCCGATATTATATCCATTGAGTCTGCTTCTGAGCTGCTTAGTATTTTGCCTTTTATGTTAAAGGTTGAGATTTCTTCAGGTGTAGTCTGAAAATTCATAGAATCAACTATCATGCGATTAGGGTCAACTATTTGGCTGATATCCATAATAACTTCAATCACCGGAGGCTCACTATCGGATATCGTACTCATTATTTTTTTGCGAAGATTCAAGGCTTTAACGCTCGTTGTAAGTTCTTCAATGGCCATGCTTTTAGACTGTAAACCGTTAAGTCTTCTTCTGTAATATTGTATTCTGCCTTGAAAAATAAAATAAAAACCACCCACACTGAAAAATAAGAGCAAAAAAAGGCTGACAAAGACTATTATAATACGTTTAAGGAGTTTAGATCCTTGAGTAGTCTTTTTTTTGGCTATTTTTTGGATATTGTTGATTAAATTAGGGTTATCACCTTTTTCAAGAGCAGCGCCTATTGAGCAAGCGTAAACATCTAATTCATCAAGATTAAAAAAAGCAGGCAGTTTTATTCGTGATGGATTATTGACTGGCAGGCTTATTTTCTCTGAGAGAAGCCTGTCAAGATTGGCTATTTTAGCTCCGCCGCCGGTGAGCAACACTTCCTCTATCTCTCCTCCGTGAGAAAGCTGGCGATAATGGCTCAATGAAAGCTGTATTTCTCTGACAATACGGTCAACATGATTATGCATGGCCTGAGTAGCATCCCAAACATTTACCCCGTTATAGATTTGGTTTGTATCTTCTAACAATATCCCAAAGTTTTGTTTTATGTCTCTGGCGATAGATGAAGAAACCTGAGTAGTGCCTTCGCCAAGGGAAAGATTATCTATTATCGCTTCATCAAAACCCCTGCCTCCTTCGGGTATGTTGCGGGTAAAGACAAGCTGGCCCTTGTAAAGTATGACTATATCGGTACTGCTTAAACCTATGTTTAGCACCATTACCGCTTTATTGATAAAATTGTTATTGGCTGATACAAAATTTTTGATTGCATGGCAACTTGTATTTACGGAAAAGGTTTTAAAACCAAGACTCGAGGCATAGTCAACATATGTCTGGTATATATTTTTATGAACCCCGAGAAAAGATATCTTGATTTTTTTTACGTTTTGCTCGATTACTTGCTGTTCCTGAACGTAACCAAGGACCATTTCTTCAATAGGATGGGCTATGTAACGCTTTGAGGTCCATTTGACTGCTTCGGGAATTTCAGAATCAGGCATAGAAGGGATAGTGAAAATACGCACACAGGATTCTGAGGCTGGGACAAGCATGGAAACAGTAGATTTTTTGAACTTATTTTCTTTGAATATTTTTTTTAGAGCGTCTTTAATGAAGAGTAATTTTTCTGAGGCGTTAGCATAGGATGGCACAGGAAGCTGAGCATGAGCCAGGATATTATTTCCCTTGGGAGTACATGCAAGTTGTACGACTTTTATAGAATTTTCTCCTATGTCGATACCTATAGATAGTTTTCTTGTTTTGATTTTTTTACTCATCGCCTCTTATCAACTTTCTCTTAATATGCTTATCGATACGCTGGTCGTCAAAGCTGCCTGAGCGGACAAAACGTATCCCTACGATAAATTCCTCAAGATTGTCTTTTTTGCCTTTAGTTTTCTTTTGGGGCATCTTTTTAACCCAGACAACCTCTCCATGAGCCAGTATTGGTATTGCATCGTTAAGAAGGCTTATGTCAAAGTCTATTTTTTCGCCTTTTGCAAGGTTTTTGGGAATATATATTTTTGCTCCTCCGGAGCTTATATCACCGGTAGAGCCCAATTCTTCGACTTTTGCATTTTTGGGAAGCTTGCAGATAACTACCAACCTGTCTTTTATCCGTTTGTATTTTCTTCTTTCTTGCATGTTTTTTAAGTTTTTCGGTTAATGTATTTTTTTAGACGTTCTTTCTGGAATTCATCTACAGATATAAATTCAATACCTACAAGATACCTGCCCATGATGTCTTCGGGGTCTTCTTTTATCCAGGCAACCTCTCCTTTAAGGATAAAAGGTATAACATCTTCTAAAACACATAACTGCAGTTCTAATTTTTTCCATCTGCTGAAGTCGTCTTTTAAATTCCTTTCTATAGAGATTTGGATGCCTGTCATGCTGATATCGCGGGAAGCAACTTCTTGTTCTATTTTTCTTCCTTCGCCAATTTCATAATGGACAATCACTCTATCCTTTATCCGGGGTTCTTTCCTTTTTTCTTCCATAAAATCTCCCTAACGGGTATTGGTCATAACTTGATCAAGGTTGAAAGTGTGATCAGGGTCAGCAAAATTCTTAGAATGCGAATAATCGACTCTTATCCTTATGCGTTTATAATTAGTTTGGAAAGCAGCAGGCTGCAGTGTAGTATCATCAACGTAACGAACCGTTACACTGCGGCGGTAATTCGAATAATTAGGGTACGGATGATTACTGCCGTTCATTACTGTCCCATCGATTGCCTGGGGAGGATTATTGCTGAGGCCATTGTAATCATCGATATCATCCCAGTAGGTAAGTTCTGTTGAACCAGCTCTAGATTCTCCGAATTCCGGTCCAAGTACAATTGAGGGGCTGCTAAGCTCATCCCATTTTTTTGTAGATATCTCTTCCATAAGATCTTTGGCTAATATGGCACTGTTAAATCTTATTTTGCTTTCCCGGGTCATCCTCATAGACATAGTGAAAAGTGCTGCTGCTCCTAAAAGGCTTATCACAATAACTGCAATAGAAACTATTATTTCGATCAAAGTAAGGCTTTTTTTAAACTTCATCAATAGACCTCAGCTGTTCCTGTTAAAGGCTCGATCTTTATTCTAGTTGTTGTCTGGGTATCAGTTAAAACAATGGTGTTTGGAGTATCAGGTATAAGTACAGTCCCGTTTCTAGTAGCCGAACCTAAAGAATTAAACACTATCTGGCTGTTTTCATCAAGAGTAGAGATCGGAGAAAATACTATATTCTTAGATAACAACATATGAGGTTCATGGAATTGAGGATTATCAGCCGCATCAAAGCTCTTTATAACAGTATGAGCAGCTGTGTTGTTTATAGGCGGCGTAACCGTTATTGGTTCATACCTTAAGACTTTATAGCCTAAACGGTTATTATCAGGGCCCTGGTTGGCAAAAAAGTCGATGCCAAAGTAAGTATAGCCATTTTCATGAATTAAGGCCATTTGTTGGGTAAGTACTATATCTGCAAAAAGGTTTTGGCCTGCTGAAAGCACCATTTGCTTTCTATTCCAGGCAGTTACCCTGGGGACCATAATCCCTACAGTAATTGCTATAATAGCAATTACTAAACACAGCTCTATAAGCGTAAAAGTAGAATTAGTTTTCATAAAATACCTATGATCTTCATGAGCTTAAGCGTAGTCCGGGGCGGATAATGCTTGGCTCGCTCCCAGCGGCTTACGCTAAAAACCGATGTTCCAATAAGTTGAGCAAGCTCCTCCTGGCTCATATTACGCCTTTGCCTGTATTTCTTTAGGCTCTGAGCTAGTTTGTACCTTTCCTCGAAAGGAACCTTTTTATTTATCTTTACTACTTCTATTACTGACATAATTTATCTTTTTTTATCTATTTATAATAATTTTAAGTTTTAAATTGCAACTTGTCAAGTCATTTCAATAGTCATTTTTACATAAACATCTATATGACAGTAGTTTATGTTAGAAAAAAAATATAGGTTAGACTAGTCAAATGACATAAAGTTATTCTGTTAAGGCAGGCTATTCCAGCTCAACTATGCGGTTTATTATTGAAGAGGCGCTTGCTATCCCCTGGCCGTAGTTTAATCCAGGAAATTCTAAATCCTGGGTACAGTTTATATCAACTCTTATTGCCCGATGGTTTGAGGAATCTGATATCCAGCAGCCACCTGTTTCATTATCATAAGCTACAGACGTGGGGTTAAATACACTCATGATGTCAGCACTTGTAAAATCGTCAGGATTGATCCTTTTGACCGGACTTACAAAACAAGCAAGCCACATATAATTCGTATCAGGATCAAAATCGATATCACGTATTCTCTGGCAGATGTTTTCTTGACGTATGGGGTTTGCCATCCTGTCGTAGACATAAAAGGTGTCGTTGAGCACAACGTATTCTGCAATATAAACATTACCTCCTGATTGATCAATTGCTATGGCGCCGGGATGGATAAAGTTAGTTCCTAAAAAACTTGAAAACCTTTCTTCTGCATAAGGCTCTGATCCCCCAACAAACTTGAATCTCACAACCTGAGAATTACCTGAATCACATATCCATACATCATTGTTATTGTATGTATTTATGGCAATGCCGTTAACATCTGAAAAGCCCGGATAAGGTATATGTTTTAAGTTTCCGTCAGAATCATACCATAAAATATGGGTGCCTGCTGTTCCTACCCAGACATCGCCGTTTAGTGGATTAACTGCTATTGCCTGGGGGTTATCGCTGAGCACAATAGTGCGTAAAACATTACCGTCTCTGTCAACCTTATAAATCCGCTTTAAACCTGCAACCCATACATCTCCGGTATTAGGGTTAATTTCTATTTTATAAGGCTGTAATATGCCGGGGACTTCGAAAATAACATTGCCAAAAGAATCAATCTTAATCAGCTTGTTAACAGTCTGATCTGCTATCCAGGCGATATTTTCAGTAGTAAGAACTTCCCTGTATTGTCTTGTTGATGAATCGTGTGAACGTCCGGAAACAGTCTGTATCTGGACATTTCTCTGCCGGCCGCCGAAAACATTAGAAACGTCAATATTAAGCGGCATAAATGAGCCGGGGATATTCGGGTCAGGAACATTTAATGAATCGGTTACTGGTGTACCTCCTGATAAAGCGTAATTGTCAAAATCAGCCTGGAGCCTTTCTCTTGCTCTCTGGGCGCCGGTTTCGATCAAATAGTGTGATACTATAGAATCTACTTGATTTTCAACAATACGGAAATTTGTCCGGCTCATACTTAAAAAAGCTATGCCTAAAGATATGGTTACAGAAAAAATCAGGAGGGAAACGATCAACATCTGGGCTTTTTTAAAAATTCTTCTCATTTACTGATATAATTTAGATTTGAGGGCCAATAGGGTTTGTCCTGTTACCTATTGGTTGGTCGTTATAATTACCGCCATACACACCAGCATCATATTTTGTCGAGCCTTTTCCAGGTGGAACAGCTTCATGCATCATAGAAGAAGGGTTTATATCAATACAAAGCGCCCCGTTTTTCAAAAGATAATTTTCAGAAGCAGCGTCTTCAAAAGGATCGTCCATACTGATTATATCTTTATTAGGCAGATCAGCAGAGGTTTCCGGATCACGGTAGTAATTAGCCTCTGATTCTATTGAGCTGCCTATTACATCGAAGTCGTCACTTCCATTGCCCCATGAAATATTATATTTAAAATATGGAAGAGGAGTTATGGTCTGGCAACCAAATCCGAATTGGTTACCGGTTAATGTATTGTTGATGATGTCTAAATCTTTGGAATTATCAACCCATATCCCGCCAGCTGGTTTCGAAGCTATATCAGAATAATTATTAAATATTAGATTATTAACAACTTCCAAGGTATTTCCTGTGCCGGAGCTGTTTATCCTTATTGCCGCTGGTTCTGAATTGGTAGTTGCTGTCCCGCTTGTAGTATGGTTATTTTTTAAAATATTAAAACTAAAAAAAATCCTTGCATCAGCGAGCATATCTCCTATATAGATGCCGGTACAGTCAAAATCAGTAGTGTTGTACTGGATTTTGTTATGTTTAATATAATGTAGAAAAGACGGCTCACTAAACTGCCTTATTGCAATAGCAGCAGCAGCAAAATCTGCAGGAGAATGAACGCGCAGAACATTATTTTCTATCAGGTTATTGTCAATGCTTATCTCAGTTGAAAGATTTCTGTCAATAAAAATACCACCTGCTCCGGTAAAATAGGTTTTTGTTTCGTTGTTTCTGATTATATTTGATTCAATGGTGAGTTTTCCACTAAAAGGCTGGCTGTCATAGGGGCTTCCAAAATAAACCGGCGGTTCACAGAACAAACTTATTGCAGCGGCGCCGCCGGGGAAATAATTAGTTCCATATTTCCTATTTTTAAAAAGATTATATGCAAAGAGATTATTATTGATCTTTATGGTCCCCTGATTCCTAAGTTGCATCATAACCGCTCCGCCGGCAGATTGCATAGTTGGGCTGCCGTTATAAGAAAAGGTATTATCAGAAATAGTGACTTTTCCGATATTGTCTTTACTTTTCATTTCAATACCTGCATTTTTATTGCCTTGCCCGGCAGACCCGCCGAATATATTACCGGAAATAAGTATCTCCTTATCTGGATAGTTGTCGCCTCCTATTGAAATACCGAAATTACTGCTGGTAAAGATATTTTCAATGACATTGACTTTACCGCTTTTTAAGATCTGGACTCCGATATCCATATCGTTAAAAATACATTTTTGGATAAATAGGCCTGAACCGTCAGAGTTAAAATAATTTACAAAAACTGCTCTTTGAGTATTTATAAACTTAAAGCCTTCTAGCAATATATAGTCATGGTTGTTCGTAACCCAGACAGTTCTTTCAGAACCTTGGGCATCAATAATTGTCTGGTTTGCAATATCGGTTAAGTCTTGTATCCATTCAGGATTGCTGTATCCTCCTTTAATGCTGACAGATTTATTAATGGCTATTTCATTTGTTTCACTGGATGTATATGTTCCGCCTGAAACCTGGATTACATGGCCGTCATTAAGATTAGGGTCATTTAACGCGTCCTGGATTGTCATATAATATGTGATCGGGTTTGTGCTTACATTTCTAACTGGTGCGGTTTTTCTATAGCTTAATTTTACGCTTGTCCAGACGTCAAATTCAACATCATTTCGTAAAACAGTCAAAGCAACGCCAACCAGGTTTACCATATAACAATCAACTTCAGGTATACCGGTAGCAGGATAGAGAATTTCATTAGGAATTACTTGGTTTAAATTTTTACGGTAAGTAAATCTAAAATATGCTACGTTTGAAAGGACAGTGTCTGTTGTCACGGGGCCAGTAACTCCTTTATACATCCTAAGGATTTTACTTCCCGTGTAATAATATTCAATCTGCGCACCATGACTGTCGGTAAGCACAAGCCTTTTTTCTCCGGCAAAATCTAATGTTTTTAAGCTTTTCAGGTCATTTTCAATCCAATGAAGAGTTATGTCAGATTGTTGTATGGATTTTGATGTGGTATTACCCTGCTGCCATAGATCTAGCGACTGGTTCAGGGTTAAGAGCAAAATAGCGGTAATAACAACAGTTATTGCCAGAGAGATTATTACTTCAAGAAGGGTAAAACTCTGTTTTTTTTTGATTTCTTTGGTTTTAAGCATAATAAGGGGTATTTTTGGCAAAATATACCCTACCATTTAAATTTAACATTTATATTAATTAAAGTCTAGTTTAAATCTTTAAAAATAATTGAATATTTTTATTATATTTTAAAAGGATTAAAGAAATGATTAAAAAAGATAAAAAATGCTAAATTTAAAAGATTTCATCAAAGATTATCTGTTTAATCTCATCTCTTTCCCGGTCATGTATATGATAGATAAGATCTTCGTTTGAGATTAATTTTTGGCGGTGTAACTCAAGAAGAACCTGGTCCATGCTTTGCATGCCGTATTTTGAGCTGGTTTCTATTACATTCTGAAGCTGGTGAGTATTACCTTCCCGGATTATTGTCCTGACACTGGGCAATGCAAGCAATACTTCGCAGGCCACAACAAGCCCTTTCTGTGTAGGAACAGGTATTAAAACTTGCGATATGACACCGGCCAAAGTTGAAGATAGCTGAGCCCTTATCTGGGGTTGGTGCTGGGCCGGAAAAAAATCAATAATCCTGTTTATTACTTCTGAGGCGCTTGGCGCATGCAAAGTTGCCAAAACAAGTGCTCCGGTTTCTGCCGCAGAAATAGAAGTTTCAACAGTTTCTCTGTCTCTCATCTCTCCGATCAAAACTACATCAGGATTCTGTCGCATGACGTTTTTTAAAGCTGTAGGAAAGCTATGCGTATCTGAAGGTATCTCTCTTTGTTCTATTACGCTTTTTTTATGTCTGAATAAATATTCAATAGGGTCTTCTATCGTAATGATGTGGGTTTCCTTTTCGGTGTTAATATATTCTACCATAGCAGCCAGGGTTGTTGATTTACCGCTGCCCACAGGTCCGCTTATAATAACCAGCCCGCTTTTTAAATTTGCTAATTTTTTTAGTGGTTCTACAGGAAGTTTTAATTGTTCCAGGGAAGCTATTTCGAAGGGAATCCTGCGCAAAGCTGCTGCTATGCTGTTACGCTGGTAAAAAAGATTAGAACGAAAACGAGCTATTCCAGGGGCTGAATAGGCAAAATTCAATTCCCTGTCTTTTTCAAATTTTTCTATTTGGTCTTTATTTAGAAGGGAAAATATCAGTCTCTTGACCTCTTCTTGAGATAATATTTCCATATTGGTCTGGACAATCCTTTTGTCAATCCTTAAAACCGGAGGCACTCCGACTGTAAGTATCAGATCTGAGGCTTTTCGTTCTTCTGAGACTTGCAAGAGATCGATTATCTCCATAAAAACTCCTTTTTATAAATTGATGACTAATCAATACAGATCTTATTTTTGCCGCTGTTTTTAGCCGAGTATAAAAAATTATCTGCAGATTCTATTATCTGATCTAGTTTTATTTCTTTTTGCAGATTAGGATCATAATCGGACAAGCCTATGCTTACTGTTGCTTTTAAATTTAATTCATTAAAGGAGAAATCCCGGCCAGCTATTGTCTTTCGTATATCCTCAACTATGCTGAGTGCCTGATTTTTGTTTTTCCCTATTATCAATAAAGTAAACTCTTCTCCGCCATAGCGGGCAGCGAATCCGTAATCCTTAATCTTATTTCTTAAAATATCAGAAACCTCTTTAAGTATGAAATCGCCCGACAGATGACCGCAGGTATCGTTAAGTTTTTTAAAATCATCTATGTCAAGCATGGCTAAAGAAAATGGCGTGTTTTCTTTTTGGTGAAATTGGAACTGATCTTCCAGCAGCCGGTAAAAATATGTATGATTATAAAGGCCTGTGAGGCCATCTTTAATCGAACGCTCATGGAATACCTGCATCAGTCTGGCATTATTTATTGCAATAGCACCGAAATTTGAGAAGGAAGAAAAAATCCTTAGTATTTCGGTGCGGGAAAGCTTTCTGTGTATCCTGTCAATTATAATAATACCTACAAGTTCTTTGCCGAATAACAAAGGCTGGCAAAAAAAGATCGGCACGGGGTTCAAACGGGACAACCCGATAAGACGGTCATCATGTTCTAGATCATACTGTGATATAGGCTTATGATTTTTATAAACCCAGGTTACAAAACCTTTGTCCTCATTGAGGTTTTGAGATAAACTGTCAAGTTTATCAATAGAATAGCCAAAAGAATAGATATTTTTTAAGTTTTTGCTTTTGGTGAAAAGCGTCAGTATCGCGCATTTTTCAACACCTAAGAGATTTCGCAGTTTTTCTGCCATAAATTTTATGACTTTCTCCTCATCAAGCTCAGTATTCAATTCTTTTGCCAGATCAGAAATAACCACCAGCATCGATCTCAAGCGGTTTTCTTCCTGAAAAGTGTTTTCTTTAAATGAGCTTAGACTATGGGACTGGATATCAAGCTCTTGGCGCAATTTTTCATTCTGGCGGGTTAAAATCTTAAGGCGGATTAATACCCTTACCAGCTTAGTAACTATTAAAATTAGAATTGCTGCGCTTATCAGCAAAAAAATCAAGTCTAAGTTCAAAGGCATTTTCAAAAACATCCTAGATCAAGGGTTTTCTTTTTTAAGAATATCATCTATCTTAAAAGTCCTTTCCAATGAGCCGCCGGTATGGACATAGGCTTTTACGGTTATATTTTCAAGGTTTTTAAAATCAATATTAGCGAAGGTCGTTTGCTGGTAATATCCTCTTTTTTGGAAGAAAAAATTTTTTACCAAGGGCGGTTTTTTCTCGAGATAAAGTGCAATCCGCCGGATATAATTTTTATGAGGAGTGTTAGTTTGAGTTTGGACAGAAATGAAAATGGTTTTTTGGTCTAAATCAGCCTCAGCAGTTATATTTACCGGCCGATAAGCGTATGACGAATTTGAAAAAAATATCAAAAACCAAAGTAAAAGAACTGCTTTGAATATGGATTTCATTAATCTTATTGGCCTATTACCTTGACAAGGACTTTTTTAGGTCTTTTGCCGTCAAACTCACCATAGAATATTTGTTCCCAGGGTCCTAAATCTAGCTTCCCTTTAGTTACAGCCACAACCACCTCTCTGCCCATAAGAGTGCGCTTAATATGAGCATGGGCATTATCTTCGCCAGTTAAATTATGCCTATAGTTATTGATGTCTTCAGGAGCAAGGCTCTCCAGCCATTCTAGAAAATCAAATTTAAGGCCATCTTCTTCATCATTGATAAAAACAGAGGCAGTAATATGCATGGCATTGACAAGGCAAAGGCCTTCCTGGATTGCGCTCTTTATGATTAATTTAGAAATTTCGTTAGTAATGTTTATTAGCTCAATCTTCTTTTTGGTGTTAAATACAAGATAATCAGTAAAAGATTTCATATATGGCCCTGTGTAAATATTATAATTGAATAAAATGAAAATTAAAGGACATTATTAACCAAGGAGCCTATTCCCTGAATATTAATTTCTATTCTGTCCTTTGGTTTCATTTTGGATACGCCTTTTGGGGTTCCGGTAGAAATAACATCTCCGGGATAAAGGGTCATTATCTTAGAGATGAAAGATACAAGAAAATCGACAGGAAAAATAAAGTTATTTGTCCGGGAATCCTGCATCAGCTTTCCATTTAAATAAGAGCGGATTCTTAAATCTGAAGGGTCTAGAGATGTTTCGCACCAGGGACCGACAGGGCAAAAGGTATCGAATGATTTTGCTCTGGTCCATTGGCCGTCCTTTTTTTGAATATCTCTGGCCGTAACGTCATTTAGACAAGTATAGCCCAGTATAAACTTATTTACTTCCCGTGGTTTTATGTTTTTTGCTTTTTTTCTTATAACCACTGCCAGCTCAGCTTCATAATCAAGTCTTTTGACTCCTGCAGGATGCAAAATATTTTGCTGATTGGCTATTAAAGCCGAAGGAGGTTTTAAAAAGATGACTGGCTCTTGGGGTGGTTTCATTTTTAGTTCTAGAGCGTGGTCAATATAATTTAGTCCGCAGAGTATAATTTTTGTGGGTGTAGCCGGGGCTAGGTATTTAACTGAATTCAGCGGTATCGTATTCGAGGACAGTTCGATTTTCCCATATGGAGGTTTTTTCAAGAAAATTATCAAATCATCGCTGATCATACCCCAATGCCTTGATTTTTTAAAGCTAAAATGTATTATCTTCATTTTTTAGATATAAAGAGCGGATTGTTTTAATAAAATCAGGAAATGACTTATCTATGCAATTTATATCATCTATCCTGCTGGAAGATCCTAAAGCTAAGGCAAAAACAATCATACTCATCGCTATACGGTGATCAGCACAACTTTTAAAGTCTATCGGCCTAAAATTGCCACTGCCTTTGATTATGATCTTCGAATTATTCTTTTTGCTGTTTATCTCCTCTATTTCTACGCCACAGGGGATTAGATTGTCAAGCAAAGCCTTTACCCTGTTTGATTCTTTGATGTAAAGCTCTTTCACCCCTTCTATTTCAGTTTTACCTTTAGCGAAAGCCGCTGCCACGCAAAGTATTGGGATCTCATCTATAAGCAAAGGGATTTCATCGGCTTTAACCGAAGTTGCTTTAAGTGAAGAGCTTTCGATTTTTATGTCAGCATAAGGTTCAAAGCCCGCATTTTTGTTCAAAATTTCTATTTTTGCACCCATTCTTTTAAGAACGTTCAGCAAGCCGCAGCGGCTTGGATTTATATTTATATTTTTTAAGACTAGACTGCTTTGAACCGTAATCAACCCTAAAACAATCAGAAAAGCAGCAGAAGAAAAATCTCCTGGTATGGTTATCTCTTCGGGTGATGACAAACCCGAACTGGTTATGGATAAAGAATTACCTGAAATCTCTAAATCGGCGCCAAACAGCCTCAGCATACGCTCAGTATGGTCACGTGACGTGAATGGCTCAATTACTGTTGTTTTGCCTTTGGCATACAAACCAGCCAAAAGAAGAGCTGATTTAAGCTGAGCGCTGGCAACAGGCATCTGATATTCTATGCCCGAAAGAGTTTTTACCGGTTGTATTACCAAGGGCGCATAGGTCGAGTCTCCTTTTGATTTTCCATAAAAAAAAGAACCTTTGATATCAGCGCCCATCTGCCTTAAAGGTGTTATGATCCTGGACATCGGGCGACGGCGCAAAGAAGGAGCCGCGTTAAGACAAACAGGAAACCTTTGACCGACCAGCAGGCCGCTCAGTATTCTGATAGTGGTTCCTGATTCACATGCATCAATATATACAGGCGATTTTTTTTTAAAATACAGGCCGTTGCCCTTGATTGTTATATTTCCATTTTTTTCTTCTTTAACCTCCAAGCCGAGATTCTTTAGGCAATTTAAGGTGGCCAGAGTATCGTCGCAACGAAGAAGTGACTTTATTCTTGTTCGGCCTACAGCTATTGATGAAAGCATCAAGGCCCTGTGAGATATGGATTTATCACCCGGTATTTTGATTGTTTTTCTAATTGAACGAAGTGGTTCTATCTTAAACATCTTCTTTTTTTAAATATCCAGAAAAATAATCAGGCAGACAGGAACTGAACTCAATAAGCTTATTATCCTTGGGATGAATAAAACTTAATTTATGCGCATGAAGATATAAGTGTTTTTCTTTGTCCCTGAGACCGTATTTCTTATCACCAAGAATTGGATGTCCTATAAACCGTAAGTGGACCCTGATCTGATGCATTCTTCCGGTCAAAATCTTTATGCTTAAATATGTTGATGTTTTGAATCTTTTCAATACATTTATACGGGTCTGAGCTTGTTTAGCCTGAAAAAAGCTGACCTTCATTTTTAGGGGGTTTCTTCTGTCACGGGCCAAAGGCAGCTCCAGGCTTAAAGAGTCATGTTCTATCTGGCCATGGCAAACAGCCCTGTACTCTTTGGAAACCGTTCTGTCTTTGAACTGCCTAACCAGGCTTTCATATGCTTTTTTATTTTTTGCTAAAACCATCAGGCCTGTAGTATCTTTATCAAGCCTGTGGACTACTCCCGGACGAAGGGTATCTGCAACCCAAAGCTCTCTTTTCATCGACAAAAGAGCAGCAACTAAAGTCTTTTGATATTCGTAATTAGGGCCGTGAACAGAAAGGCCTGAAGGCTTATCTACTACAATAATATAATCGTCCTCAAAGATAATATTAACCTTAAAGTCAAAATGCTTCAACTCATTTTTTTCCGGCTCAAACTGTATTTCGATTAACTGGCCTTTTTTTAAAGGGTATGCAGGCTTTCTCCTTTTTTTATCTACAGTAACCATGCCCTTAAGTATTATTTTTTGGATCTTTTCTCTTGATATAGTAGAAAACTCTCTTATTAAGGCTTTATCCAGCCTTAGCCCTGAATAATCATCGCTTACTTCAATTTCTGTTTTTTGTTCTTTTATCATCTGAAGGTTTTTGTTTAAGCAGATAATATGATAAAAATACAGCACCTATGCTGATACAAGTATCAGAAAGATTGAAAACCGGCCATATGCGAAAATCTAAATAATCTACAACATAACCAAGGCTTATTCTATCGTAGAGATTATTAAGCGCACCACCTAAGATTAAACCGCAGGATAAGCAAAACAGAGAGGTCTTGTTAATTTCTTTGTTAACATAAAACAAAAAAAGAAAGGTGAAAACTAATCCTATGAATACCAAGGGTAAAGTATATCCGGAGAAAATGCCGAATGCCGCACCAGTATTATGGACAAGGGTTATGTGAAAAATATTTTTAATAACCGGGTAGGAATCAGCAGGAGTATATTGGTTTAGCTGAGATTTGATTATAAAATCTGACAGAAAAACAACAGCTGCAACAATAAAAGTCAACACCATACATCAGGTTTTTTTCTCTTTCTCGATCTCTTCCTGGCATTTGCGGCTGTATTTAGCGTAAGGTATGGCGTTTAAGCGGGCCTTTGAGATAGGCTTGCCCGACTTCAAGCAAACACCATATGTCCCGTCCTCGACCCTTTTTAGTGCTGCATCAATCTCAAGAACGATTTTGCGTTCACTGGAAACAAGGTCCAAACTGAAATCTCTTTCGTAGTTGTCGCTTGCTGCGTCTGCTATATGAAGGCCGTAACCTGACATATCGCCAGACATCTCCTTTTGGGTCTTCATGAAAGTTTCTTTGGCCATATCACTGATCTGGTTCATTATATCATCTTTAAGATTCAAGAGCTTCTCTTTATAGAATTCTAGTTCTTTTTTTGAGAAACGTTTTTTTATATTATTCGACTTGTTCTTCTTATTGGTTTTATCCTGCGATGTTTTTTTTATCATTGTTTTTTTCATCTCCTTGCCTCCTTTAATGAATTAATGCATTTAGGGCAAATCCCTTTAAATTGTTCAAAATCTTGCGGATTCTGACTCCAATTCCAGCAGCGCGGACATTTAGCGCCATTGGCTCTGTTGACCTTGATATCTTTGGGACCTTCTTTGAGTTTTACATCCGAAACTATAAAAATCTCCTTCAAGGTATGGGAAATTGAGTCAAGACAGCTAAATTGTTCTTTAGAACATGTTATTTCTATTTCAGCATCAAGAGAGCTTCCAATAGTCCCTTCTTCTCTTTTTTTCTCGATTTCTTTAAGTACAGATACGCGGAAATCCAGTATCTTTGACCATTTCTTAAGCAATTCACGGTCTAACCAGCTTTCGGTTTTTTTTGGATCAAACTCTGTCAGGAAAATAGAAGCTTTTTTGCCGCCAAGCCCATCCCATGCAAGATACGCCTCTTCGGCGGTAAAAGATAATATCGGTGATATAAGCTGGATTAGAATCTCTAAAAGCTGAGAAAGAACATATTGGGAACTTAGTCGCTGCCTGGATTTTTGGG
>JAFGHG010000076.1 GCA_016939345.1 Candidatus Omnitrophota bacterium | reverse complement strand
ATCAAGCGGTTTTTATATAACTCTATTCTTGCTGCTTTTGTCGGTCATACCGACGATTGTTTCTTTCTATCATTTTGTCCTCGGAGTGCGTATTTACTACAGTTTAAGTGCTGAAGTCTGGAGCAACACAGCACGCTCATTAGTCGGCTGGAAATCTGTGCTTTCCCCCTTAAGGTTAATACATCTACGCCGCAATTCGCCTATATCAATAGGGTTTGGTCCTTCTTGGGGAAGTGTTTTTAGCCGTGACAGTATTGGCGACTATATCTATCCGGGTATATTTGGCAGATGGTTTGTAGAGTTTGAAAGGGTAGAACGCAAGCATATGCCGCTTTTACCAAACAATGAACCGGTTGCCCTTTATTTAATACGCTTTGTCAATACACTTGCCAAGAAGAAACTTATGAGCCAGCGCGAACAGGATCTTTGGGTAAGAGCATTAAGACATGAGAAAGGCGGCCGCTTCATCGATCCAAAATCCAAGAAAGGCCATAACGTACTTTATGATGTTTTCTTTGCTCTAAGCCAGAGCAAGCCACGCACCCCGGCCTTCAGCAGTCTCGAACCGACTTCAGGTTTAGTTAATGCCTGTGGCGAGTTATTCAGTCATATTTTTGCTGAGTTTGGTCTGCCAGGAACATTCAATGATCACCCAAGAGACCCTAATAAGAAAAGCAATTTGTTAGGTTATATGGCCAGAAACCATAAACCTGAGTGGAGAAACGTTATATCGCGTCTTAGAACACTTCTTCCAAATTCAGCCGCCTCTGTTCTGGATGATTTATCTAAAATTAATGAATGGTCTCCAGTTTATCAAATATTGTATTCTAATAACGGTTTAACCAATGAGCAACAAACCACAATCGTTGCTGAGATAGCTCAATGGCTCGATGAAATGCGTCCGTCTAACTTAGGTGTTATAGAAAGTCAAGGCGCTGATATTGTTGAAATGCATTTGGCTTTAAGCAGCCAGTTGGGCGATCTTGATTACTTTGATGCAGTTCAAGAAGCAGTTTCCAGCCACGATTCTTTGGCAGCTGCAGTCAGGGAGCAAAATGGCAGAGGCGTTGAAACCGCCTTAACTGAAAAATATACACGCTATCAAGAAATCGTAGCTACTAAGATGAGCCATATATTTATGGATGCTGCTTGGCCAAGCCAGACATTTTTACACCAGGGCCATATTAAGTTTTTCACAGGTTCTTTTTTGAAGAAGTATTCTCCCAGCATTGAATCACAAGATGCCCAGAATGATAAAAAAGATGAAGCCGGCAGAATACTTGATAAAGTACGAGACCATGGTTATGATTCCTTAACTGGTGATGAAGTAAAATTCTGGGAAGATTGGGTACATGGCTTTAAGATAACTGAAAACTCGTCTCCAGAAGGCTGTCGCCATTGGGCTGTATATTTGGGGGCTGATTCGGTCAGAAGATATCGTGAAATAAGCCCGGGAGGAATAACTGACAATGAAAGTTTAACTGCCTGGGCTCGTGAATACAAACATTGGATTGATGCTCATGGTGACACAGTAGCTTATCTTTTTGCTAATGAATTAAGCCCTAGCAGCTCACCACACTTTATGAAGACAATTAAACTAGCTTCGACTGCCGTTGCATGTGCTGATAATGAAGTTTTATTGCCACTTTATAGAGAGCCCGGTGTTGTAGCACAAAATAACGACTATATATCTGGTATGGCAAAGAATAACTATAGCTGTATGAATTTACATTTAATGTTTGATGCAAGTACGTTATATGATGCTCACTCCAGAATCAGCCCCGGACAAAATGTATGGCGACCTGCATGGGCTACTCTTTATGGCAGTAATCCAGAATTACAAATTGTTAACCCAATGATGCGTATCTGGGCTACCAGCACCTGGGCCTTTCCTGGAACAAAGATATATTCTATATCACAGGAGAACTGGACTTCAGAAGTTCAGCGGGGCAGACGTAATATGTTGACCTTTTACGGTAAGGGTTCCGGCCGTCAGCGCGGGGCAATAATTGCACTTATGCCGCCGGGTGAAGATTCTGCATCATTTTTAATGGGTCAGGCAAAATACGGAGCATCGCGTTCTACTCAAATAGACTGGTTTGTTTTTGAGTGGGGCAGGCCGTCATTGTTCGGCGAGAGTATTGCCAGTACTGAGATTCGTTATGCTTTTAATTGTACACGTTTTATGATGGATCGGGGCCAGTATGAGCTATTCTTCAACCCAGCTATCGGAGTTGATAAGAAGCTATCCCACCTTATGTTATGGTTCCATTATTTCATTGCTCCTTTTGCAGTATTGCTGATTATATTCTTGCCAGCTTATGCGCCTTTTAGTGCCTATGCATTTTTACGCCCGGCTTTGATATTCTTGACTGTAAGTACATTGCTTATGATCATGATCAATAAAAACAATTTACATCGTCACTGGCGTCAAACAGCTTCTTTCTGGTTAGCCTTTGTCTTGCTTATACGCGATACTCTGGTTGCTTTACCTTACTATGTATTTTTGATTCCTCAATTCTTTAAAGGCCTTTGGCTTGCTTCCAATGAGCGATTTAGTTTTATCCCTACTGAAAAAGACGCAATTCTGCAGAAATGGTCACCTCAAGAAAAATTTGATAAAGCTATGCGCTTCAATCTATACAATAAAGATAAGCCCTATCCATTCAATGGTGTTGTTGGTATCTTGGGATTGGTATCATTTGCTATTGCTATTTCTTATATGACGCCTATGGGTCCAGCTGCTATTGTATTGAACTTTTTAGCTTCACTTGTGTTTTTAACCGGAATATTTGTTTATGCCGCCTTTACTAATATAAAGGGCAACCTTAAGGGTATAGCCTTCTCAAAGATCATTACCATGCTTGCGTTTGTAATAGGCAATACTTTAAAATCCTTAACTTTTAAAGGAAAAATTGGCTTTTCGGCTATGATAACTTTACTATTTTTGCCACAGTTTCCATTCTTAGCCGTTTTATTCGCAGGCAGTAAGATTCTTGCTGTAATTTTGACACCAATAATATTAATGGGAATGATATTGACGGTTTTAAACATACCGGAAATTATAACTTTCTTGAAAAACAGTCGGCCATACGGGCATCTAACTGATCAAAATAACTACCCCATGGCTGTTCCTGCTGATCATCACAATGATGATTTTACTCGGAGCGTAAGTGTCAGAGCAATCTTAAATGATAAAAAATATGACCTGGAAACAGTAGAAGGAGAATTACCTCTTGTTTTTGAGGAAGCCATTGCATCCAGGCTGCAATCAATACTGCCTTTGACTACCAGAGGCCCGCCAATCTTGACCATTGTTATAACCGAAGATATGGCGCTTACAAACAATATGGTAGCAAGGGTTGCTATTGCTGATAGCACAATATATCTTCATACTTATTTCTTCAGCTTAAACGAAGAAGGTTTAAGTGATCTGGGTCTTGAAACAAAGCAGATAGAGATACTATACCATGAAGCTATAAGCCATATCGGGCACAATGAGACAGACGAGGAAAGAGCTATTGCTGATACCGCCGCAATTCGTTCTGAAATAAGATATCAATACTACAGAAGCTTTGTTGATTCTTCAAACCGCACTAAGTTCGATGTTACCCCTCTTTTTGCCGAGGCTGAAGTCCTTTCCAGGCTAAACGGAGACTTTGCTCAATTAGTATCAGATATTGATTTTGATAAGATCGCCGGACTTGAAGCCACTGGATTTATCCTGGGGGCTTCATTGGCTCAGGCAACCGGATCAGGTTTTGTAGCAATTAGAAAGGGCGGAAAATTAACGGCAAAAGATGATTCGATAGTCATGACTTCATTTGTTGATTACAGTGAAACCACAAAAACTTTCGAGTTAAACAGAACATTAGTAAAGCCAGGCGACAGAATAATTTTAGTTGACGACTATATACATAGCGGCTCTCAGCTTTTTGCTGCTATCAACCTGCTTGAAGAACTGGGTGCAGAAGTAGTAGGCGTATTAGCCATAAGTTCTAATTACCATGTTAAAACTGCTGTCCTTTTTGAAAAATATAACTTAAGAGTTATACGGGTAAAGCGTACAAATACTTCCGGTGCAGACAGGGTAATTGTAGATAAGATAAATAGCGCAACAGCTGATAAACTCAACTATCACTCTTTTAGCAATAAATTTTCTTTTGCGGTCCTGTTGATGGTTGGGGGCATTCTTCTGCTTATAGGGATTTTCTCCAGATTAAATTCTTCTTCAAAATCAGAACGGACCTTGCGCTTAAAGCATTCAGACTTAAGGAAGAACGGAATAGGCGTTTTGTTCAACGGAACACAGGCGATTATTGAATCAAGAGGGGATTGGCCGTTCGTCCTAAAATTATTCATGGATGAGGCTGCTGATTACGTATTTTCCGAAGAAGCTGTCACTTCTTATACGATCGCCAAAGAACGCTTAGGCGGAATAGTTGTTGATTTTATTTTCATTGAGATCCAGGGTAATTACGGCCAGTATGAGACAGCTGTTATTATGCGCAAAGTCACTCTTGACGACATGACAACTCAACTAAGAGAGCATGTTGAATTCGGTGAAATTGATAAAGCTAAGCAACTGATAAGAGGCCAGGTTGCTGCAGTCGAAAACATATTATTGCGTGGGGCTATGCCGTTAGACGCAGCTTTTGCTAATTTTGGTCTTGTTGGGGGCCAAATTCGTATGCTTGATCCCGGTCACCTTGATGTTGAGTATAGCGCTTCAAGCATAAGTAAGTTCTTACAAATGGTCACTCAAAATAGTAATTATCTTACTATTAATCTTGGAAGCCAGGAGTTAGGTGATTATTATTCTGAACAGCTCGCCAAGAGAGGATTAGATAATGATAACATTGGAAATACTCTTGGCAGGGTGTTTAATACCAAAAAAGCTGTTGCAGTAGAAAGTTTTGTTGAAGAAGTTGCATCATCTCTTGGCGCTGAATTAGTTGTTGATTCTGAGAATGATGATTTTGTAGATGCAAACTTTAATCATCTTAATGGATTTGAGAGGATTACAGTTCCTGATGATTTTAGGAGCAGATCTAGAGAAGGCACTGTAATCGCAGAGCAAAGTAATGGCAATTGGGATTTGAGACCGGTTGGTGGTTTTTTAAATGAATTTGATGAAGCGATATTGTCGCACCGATTGCAAGTACTTGGCTATTTATCAAATCGCGCACCTCCTCAGGTGACAATTTTTGTAACAAACGATAGCTCTAAAACTAATGGTTATGTTGCTGCCGCGGATATTTCTCGCAGAATAGTTTATTTGCATTCATATTTCTTTTCTTTATCCCAAGAAAACCTTGATTCCATTGGGTTAGGATTTAAGCAGGTAGAGATCCTGTATCATGAAATTATTAGTCATATATCATTCGGCTTTGGAGATGAAGAGCAAGCCTTTAATCATAGCGATTTAAATGTCAATAATAATGAGTTGTCCCTGGCAGGATATATTATTCATAGCAACCTTATTGAGCGAAGGCAGCTAGAATCTGAAGAGCTATCAAGGTTATTAGCCAGGTCATTATTCGAAACTTATGCTGAATTCAGTATTTCAGGAGATCTGGACAGAAAACGTGATCCTCTTTTGTTAGACCGTCGTTATATTGCTGATTTTTCGTTAGAAAGGATCACTAAGCAACATAAGATAGATTTAGATGCTGATTTAGTTGCAGCAACTGATGCCGTGGTTGATACAACTCACAACAAGCTGGCAATTATCAGGCATGCACAGGCTCATGAAGCTATTGAAAAGGCAAGGATTCTGAGTAAGGAATGTAATTTCTCCAATCAGCAGGAAGTCGGCGAAGTAGTAAAGATTTATCAAAGAGGACTTGATCTTTTACGTAGAGCCATGACTGGAACATCATTCAGATATCGATATATCAAGGAGTTTGAGGCTATTAGTAAGGAATGGCATGAATTTATGGTTGAAAGCGGGTATGCAACAAATTTACCGCGAATGCACATAGTAATTATTAGTAGTAATAGACCACATGTGCTGTCAGCTAATCTAAGAAGTATTGTTGATTATCTTAACAAAATTGGCTATGCAGGATTAAGTTATGACCATTATCTTGGCAAGGAAGTTTTTGACAGGGTACATGTTGCTGTTGTTGATGATAGTGACGATGAAGGAAAGCAGGAACAAACTGAGAGAGATTGTGAGGATTTTGTTCTGAATAATCCTCTGGATGTGCGTTATTATGGTCCGGCACAAATTAATGGTTTGCTTTCAGCCATAGACAGTGAGAATTCTTTAGATTTGCACTTTTTCAATAAGGACAGTGAGACCCTTAAGTATGATATTAATATGCCCGACGGTTATAAACGTGCGCGTCGCAGCTTTGACGGAAACAGAAACGTTGCTCAATTGGTGGCCTTAGCAATGAGGTCAGAACACCCGGATGAACCTGATCAGGTAATAAGATATTTAGATGATGATGCGCGTTTGCAGAGCGCCCATCGTGACAGGGGTGATCGTAACCAATGGGATTATTTGTTTGATGATTTTATGGAAGTGATTAGGGCTAAAACTGAGAACGCCAATATGGTGGTATTAGGCAATCCGGTAACTATGGATGGAGCTGTCAGGCCAATACAAAGCTTTAGAGGGGTTATCCGTGATGTGTTGGAATTTTTTGAGTATATGGCTAATGTAAAGCCAAGAGATACATATGCTCCTTCTCGCAATGTATATAAACTGGCTTATGGTGAGCATAATTACGATAATTTTACTGGAAAAGGCCTTGGTTTTACCCCAATGCTGCGTCACGAGGATAGAGGCATTAGCAACCGAAACCAACTGATGAGCTATTTCCAAAGGATTCTTGACTCTATCATCGGTAGGCATCCGTCGCGTCCATTATTATTTCATTCGCCTAGCTTGACGGGTGAAGTGCGTAAAAGTACAGAAGGCATAGTTCAGGTTTTGAAACCAACAACAGAATCAGCCAACTTTTCAGGAGGAGCTAATTGCTCTCACTTTGGTAATTTAGGGGTAATGTATGTGCAGGACGGGCCCCAGGGCTTAAGGGAAGATTTGAATTTTCATATTTTAGTTAATGCTTTTTATAATGGTGGTGTTTTGAGGGGGTCCTATCCGGTAATTCACTACAGAACTATTGAGAATTTTGAGGATGTTGAGATGGGAGTAAGAAAAGCCATAGATACACTGTATAGTTATATGGGAAGCTGTGTTTTTACTTATACCCTAAAAGATTTAATTGCTGAATATCACATCAGATCTCCAGAGAAATATGTTGAAATAATTACTGAACGCCCCGATGAAGTCCGAAAATTAATTGCAGAGAAGTACGATTATTATTTTAATAAATATTGGGATAGGACAATTAAGGCTTTACAGCAGATGCAAGATTATTTACATATGATCGATGAGGCTGGGTTCTTAACAGACGAAGCATTTTGGTGGAATGTTTCGGGAGAACACGAGGTCATTGAGGCTATGAGTAAGGTACGTAGATTAATTAGGGTTTTTAAAGAAAGATTTCAACCTGATTCTTCTGAGATAAGAGAAATTTACCATAAATACATGGTTTCTTCTAAAGAAGATCTTTTATCAAACATAACATTTCGTTTAATGAGAATAGGAGAAGATGTATTTTCCTGGCGTGAGCTTTTGCGCCGAAGGAAAGCAGTTTTTGCTATTCATCAAAGGATAGCAGATCTTGTTCTTAGTTTAACCCGCGTAGACCCTGAGATAGATTCTGATATCAAACGATACAACCTTTCGGAAGAAACTAATGAAGTATTGATGAGCGTTATTTCAACTGCTTCATTGCAAAATTTAAATAATAACCAGAAGATGGCAATAGTGCTTCGAAAACTTTCCCGGATTTATTCAAAGCAGGAAGCCAAGGTGATTTTTGATATTTTATATATGCTTTTGAGTAAAGAAAGCTCATTTTTATATAGGAAGGCTATTGTGAGAGTTTATCCAATGGAATTCATAGGAACCGTGGGAGGAATTGAGCGCCATCTCGGTATGTTAAACAGAGGGCTGGCTGATAGGCATAGCATGACTATAGTCCAAATGTATATAACAAAAGATCAAAGGCGGCAGGTCGAAGTAGAGGAAGTAGGTTCAGGACGTATTGTTTATTGGCCGGTTAAATGGAGCATGAGATATGGAGAAAGAGATTTTGAGGCTACCGCAAAGCGTTTTCATCAGGCCCTGAGATACATCAAGACAGAATATGCTCCGGAATTTGCCATGTTCCATGAGCCATTAACAACTATTTCACCTGCTCTGGCCAGGATTATAAAATCGGAAGAGATTAAATTAGCAATACAATTTCATCGCGGAAAGCTGTTGGATACACCTGATTGGATATCTGCTGCTGAACATTTAAGGGAAGTAGTCAATATAGCTGATTTTGCCGCCGGTATTAGTAAGTCCGGCCTTGAACAGATTGGCCGCCAAGACGCAGACAATCTTGGTAACGGAATTGAGATTTCTACCTTTAGGCGCAGCATTCCTTATTCTGAAAAAGTAGAAAATGATAAAGTTTATATTCTTTCACCAAATCGCATAACAGTGGAGAAAGGTGCTGATATATTGATTGAAGCGGTTATTAGGCTTGCAGAGAAGGGTATCAACGATATCAGGGTACGTCTTCAAGGTGACAGCGATCCAGTTCTTATCGCTTTTCTGCGCGAGCGTATTGAAAGTGCCGGCATTGGCGAATACGTAGAATTTATGCCAGCTGTTTCGACTGAAGATCTGGTAAAAGAATACCACAAAGCTGATATAGTAGTTCTGCCAAGCCGCTCAGAAGGATTAGGAAGGATTCTGCTTGAAGCTCAGGTCGCGGAAATTCCGGTTGTTGGAAGTAAACAGGGAGGAATACCTGAAGCTATGATTGACGGAAAAACAGGTTTTCTCTTTGAAAACTTAAATGCTGATGACCTTGCAGATAAGCTTGCTGAATTGATCCAAAGCAAAGAGCTTCGCATAAGGTTGGGGTTGGCCGGCAGGGATTTTGTGCAAGAGAACTTCTCATCAGAAGCATTGCTTGCCAAGCATGAAGCCTTTTATGAAAAGATCATATTTGCTACTCAGGATAATATCGAGGTAGAGGCAGAAAATTCATCATCACTCATCTTATTATCAGTATTATCATTATTGGCGATAGTCTTAATAACTTTATCTCAGGAAGTAACCCTATTATATTATCCTATGCGCGTACCAAACGGCTGGAGCAGTGGGAAACCCCAAAAAAGAATTACAGCTGTTCTAAGTGATCAAGGTTATAGATTATCAGTGCCTGAAGAAAGCCAGTACCATTCTGAAGTTGAAACTCTGACAAGGCACTTTAATGAACTTACCTATATAACATCAAGAGCACCGCCGAGGGTAGACATAATTATTACTGATGATCTGGGTGTGACCGATGGTTTTGTAGCCGCTGCTGATATAGCTAACGCAACAGTATACCTTAATACTTATTTCTTTTCTCTTGTTCAAGAAGGACTTAGCCAAAATGCCATCGAGACCAAACAGATTGAGATACTATATCATGAAGCAATAAGCCATATTGCCTATAGAGAAAGCAATGAAGAGCGTGCATTGGCTGATACAGTTTCAGTTATGGATGCTATTCATTCAGACAGAGATAGATTCTATGCATTGGGCAGTCAAACACCTTCGGTTGTTGAGATGTTGGCATTGGAATTAGAAAAGTACTCCACTTCAGCAGAAAACGACGTATTCGAGCAAGAGAAAAAACATTATATTTTTGTTGTTTCCAATCCTTCTGTCACTGGCGGAGGAGAAACTTATGTATTCACTGAAGTATTTTATTTATTACAGAGAAATGATATTGTTATTCATATTGCATTTGTAAGCAATAACGATGATCTGGCCAGAATGCAGTCCCGTCAATATCAAATAAATAACAGAGGTATGGTTTATTTCCATGGTGCAGATAGTTTAGATAGCTTTAAATCTGTGGTAGAGGGTATTGCTGACACAAATGCTATCGAGGGAATTGTCTGTCTCGTTCCTTCTGAAAAAGAAACTACTTTAGCCTTAGATGTCGCCCAGGAGAAGGGACTTAAGTCAGTAGTTTACTACCATGGTTCTGATGACCCGATTAGAAGAAGGGCTGTTTTGGATAATCCTGGGAACGCTACCAGAATTAACTTACAAAGAGCCAATAGAACTGCTGTTGTGTCTTTGGCCGGAATGAGAGCTTTAAGGAGCATAGGCATTCAGAAATCTTACCTAGCAGGTCCACTTTGCCGTATGGAGAACTTTAGGCCAAGTAAGGATAAGGATCAAGCGGCAGGAGAATTAATTAAGAACTATGGCCTTTCTGAAAAATTTGTTGTATTTTCTCCAAATCGAATCATCCGCGATAAAGGCCCAGAAGAGGCCATACGTGCCTTGGCCATTCTCAAAGATCAAGGAATCGAAGATGTAGTACTCATATTTGCCGGAGCAGCTACAAAGAATTTTGGACGTGAAATTAACCACTTAATAAATACAAGCGGACTTGCTGGAAAAGTCATTATTTTAGGACAATTAAGCCAGCAGGAAGTTTCAATTTGGAGCCGCGCCTCAGATTTAATTATATGTCCAAGCTATTCTGAAGGTTTTGGCTTGACAGTGCTTGAGGCAGCAGTTAGCCAACGTATGGCTCTTGCAACCCAAGCCGGAGGTATCCCCGAGGCAATGCTTGATGGGTTGACCGGTCTTATAATTAATTTTGAGCTTGATAAAAACGATGCAAATAGAAACAGGGTTATCGTTCATAACAGTGAGGTTCTTGCCCAAGGGTTGCTTACAGCTTATAAACTTTCCGTTGATGAGCGTCTTGCTATGGGCCAGCGAGGAGGCCGTTATGCGCAGAGGTTTGCACCCGAGGCCTTGATCGAGCGCCATGAAGTAGTTATTGGAATAGCCTCAAAACATAATCGCGCTTCCTATTTTGCAGGAGATATAAAATTTGAAGGAAATTATTCCATAGAGAATTCTTATATCAGCGTCGGCGAGGGTATAACCCTAGTAATAGAAGATGGAGTGGAGGTAAAAGACACACTGATTAAAATAGCAGGCATTGCTCAGGGATCAGTTTTTGTTTTAGGAGAAGGCGCAAGGATATATCAATCAAGGCTATTGATAGACAGCAGAAATGAAGAATCAATGAACGGGGTAAAAGATTTATTTATCCATAATAATTATAGTATCAACGAAAGCAAAGATCTAAGCCCTGATTTTAATGATGATTCCAAGGTCAGTGCATTAGCCAGAGAGAATATTATATCTGATATCAGAAGGTTGATCTCAATTAAAACTCTTGATCCGATTTTTGATATAAGTGCTGATAGCAGGGAAAAACTTTCTGAAGCAAAATTGATTTGGATAGCGGGTGGCACAAACACTGGGACCAGTACAATAGCTTCTTTTATAGGTAATTCTATTTCAAAAGGCGAGAGAATCCAGGTGCTTCATTTAGATAGATTCTATTTAGATGATTCGCAAAGGCCCAGAGATGGCACGGGTGTATTTAGTGACTTAAATAGACCGGAATCAATTATCTGGAGTGAGTTAAGAGTTGCTTTAGAAGAAGCTTTAAGAAGTAATGATGTGGTTATTGTTGAAGGCTTATACTTTGCAACTGGTAGGATTGAATTACCAAAAGAAACCAAATCATTATTGGTTTATGTTGAAGGCCCGGGCTTGAACAGCGTCTCAGCATCTTCTGTCCAGTTTGCAAGGGATTTAGCCAGAGGCAGAAATGGTTCATCACAGACAAAACATCATGTTTGGGATGCTATTGTCAGAGTACATGATGAGTTAATAGAGCAGCAAAAAGACCAAGCTCAAATATTATTAAAAACATTGGTAACACAATCAGAATATTTCTGGTTGTTGGACCATCTGCATATAGGTAAGTTACTTAGCAACACTGACGCTGAAAAATCTATGATAGATGGAATTCTTAGAGAAATGAATAATGTTGATTCGGGAACTCTTGACAGTTATCAGGGAATAGTAGTAAAAGAGGAGCAATCTGGTCCAGATGACTCTCATGCAGTAAGCGCATTGTTTATGATTGCTTTTTCAGTTTTCCTTTTTTACTCAGGAGCCCGTCAAGCTGCTAAACGCATCGAAACAGCCTATGCCAATATCCGCTCAGGCAGACAGCACTGGGATCAGGTAT
>JAFGHG010000075.1 GCA_016939345.1 Candidatus Omnitrophota bacterium | reverse complement strand
TGACCTGCATCGTAATCAACATCAATAATATTTTTAAGACGCTGGCGTCCCTGCTGGCGTGAGCCGATATTCACACAAGGAACACCTAAAAAGCCAGCCTCCCTTATTCCGCTGCTTGAATTACCTATAATACAGGAAGAATTATTCAGCAGGGGTGCAAAATATTCAATAGAAAGGCTTTTGAAGAAATGAACATGATCAGGGTTTTTAATTTCCCTGAACATCCTTATACCTTTGGAAACCCCGTCTGAACCCGCATCCATATTGGGCCATATCCAGACAGTATTGATCTTAAGCTGGCTTACGGCATCTATAGTATGGTTGATGTGTTTTAGGTTTTGGTCATACTCGGTGGTCACCGGATGCTGTATAACGACCAGATAAGGTTTGGAAAGATCAATAAAAGGCCCCACACCAAGCTTACCCTGGAGTTTCATGACCGGTTTAATATTTTTAAGATCCAGCTCATTTATTACGTCCAGGCTTGAACAGCCCACAGTAAAAATACATTCCTTATTTTCACCCAGACGTTCTATTCTTATGGCTGCATCTTCAGTCGCCGGAAAATGAATATGTGATAGTTTTGTTATGGCATGACGTACGCTCTCATCAATAGAACCGGAAACTTCACCTCCCTCAACATGAGCAAGGGGTATATTCATATAAGTAGCAGCCATAGCTATTGCCAGGCATTCAAAACGGTCGGCTATAACTATTACCACATCAGGTGCTAGGTTTTCAAAAGCAGTGCTGAACTCGGTCACGGCAAGACCGGCAGATTTAGCCATAGTAACAGGGTTTTCTCCCTCAACAAGAAAATGGATCGTTCTCTCTATCTTAAACTCATTATCTTTTATCGAGCTTGTGATATCACCGTATTTAGGCAGTATTGCCCCTCCGCCTACTATCAGCTGTAATTGCATCGAGGGGTCATTAGAAATATGCTTCATCACTGATTTCATCTTGGCATAATTACCCCTGGTGGTTATTATTATACAGACCTTTCTTTTCTTCATCTTAGCTGCTCCCATTTAATAAGCTTATCTTTTTTTATGCTGCATACAGCTTTTTTTCCGATTACTTTATTCAACTTTTCAGGCTCAATACCTGAGCCTGGACGTTTTAAGCAAACCTTATCCCTTGAAATAATATCGCCTTTTAGGATATCACAGGAGGCAGTCAGGCTTTTCCTTGCCCAGAGAAGACTGCTCTTCTCACCCCTGCTTAAACATTTCCTGCCGTCTCCAATACCTGATTTTACCTGGATTATCGCCTTAACCATATCTGCCATGTCCTTTTGGCCACAGGATACTTTCCAGTCCTGAGCTCCGGCAATATTAAAATCAAGGCTGATATGTTTCTCAATAACGCATGCTCCCAAAGCAACAGCGGCTATAGGAAAATGAAAACCCTGCGTATGGTCGGAGTAGCCGGTCAAAACCCCGAATTCTTGGTTAATCGTCTGTATGGCTTTTAAATTTACATCTTCGGGAGGCGTAGGATATTGAGTTACACAATGAAGCACAATTACTTCTTTATTGCCGGCAGCGGCAATAACTGAAAGTGCCTTGTAAATATCAGCTTTGGTATACATACCGGTGGATAAAAAAAGAGGTTTTTTTCTTGAGGCAACATTACGGATAAATTCTAAATTACCGACCTCGCCTGAACCTATTTTATAAGCAGATACTCCTAATTTATCCAAAAAACTCAAACTGGGAAGGTCATGGGCAGTTGCCAAAAAAGTTATTCTTTTCTTGCTGCAGTAGTCCCTTATCTTGTAAAAATCCTCATAGGCAAGCTCCTTGCTGGCCAATCTCTTCCTCCAGCTCGAAGAATCTCCAGAAACCAAAGCGCTAGTCTTAAATATTT
The DNA here is from genome assembly GCA_016939345.1 of Candidatus Omnitrophota bacterium. GTDB lineage: Bacteria > Omnitrophota > Gorgyraeia > Duberdicusellales > 4484-171 > JAFGHG01. The sequence continues at coordinate 908 of JAFGHG010000075.1, read as the reverse complement.
GAAATTTAACAGCTGAGGCTCCTGAAGATTTAGCCAAATCAACCAGCTTGCAGGCCTTACTAAAACTGCCCATATGGGCAACACCTGCTTCAGCAATGACGAAAACCGGCTGGCCTTTGGCGATTATTCGAGAATTAACTTTGATTTTATTAGCAAATTTGTGTTTTAGAGACTTTATATCCATATGCAATACAAGCGTTCAAGCAATGAACAATATTATATGATACATTAAAAATATGTCAATAAAATAACTGCTATTTAAGATTTTGTCTAAAACAGCGGCTGATCAGCCTATCAATTCAAAACTAGAGTTGTGAAATAAAGGCCGGTGAGTGAATTTATACTTTTTTTGCAGGTGTTTATTTAGAAAAATAACATTAGCAGGCCTGCCGTCTACAACCATGAAAAATCCGGGCTCTAATCTCTCTTCAAGGTCAAGGGGGTCAACTGCAACCCGTCTGGCTTGAGTAAGGGTAGGACTATCAAGATATAAGAATTCGGGCGCCACATCAGGGACGTTAGAATGCCTGAAAGCCAAAACCCCTTCATATTCAATCTCAACTGCCGGCGCATGTATTACGGTGCAATAAGCTTTAAGCTCATCAGGTAAAGACTCAAGAGTAACCTCTCTCCAGTGCTGGCTGACCTCCAAAGAATACAAAAAACCTTTCTTATTGTCCTTTAAAGCTTGAGCGAGAATAAGTGTCGAGCATCCGCTCCCAAATTCCATAATGACCTCCGGTTTCCTTCTCCGGACTGATTTATACAAAAACCAGAGATCGGAATAATTAGGAACTAATGCATCCTTGGGCCTTTTTTTAAAAAGACCAGTTTTTTCTTTTAAGCGCAGTTTTGCCCATCTATTGCAAAACCATCTTAGAGGGGCAAGCAGTTTGACAAATTTCCTC
>JAFGHG010000074.1 GCA_016939345.1 Candidatus Omnitrophota bacterium | reverse complement strand
GGGGTGTCTAAAAATTAAAATAATATGCAGGGGCCGGGCTTGCACCGGCCGATTACAAATAAAATGGTTATATTCAGGAATATAGTATGAAAAAAAAATTTATCCGGCCGAAGTCTTTAAAGAATGTCAGCACTCACTATTGTGCCGGATGCGGCCATGGGATATTGCATCATCTGGTTGCCAGGGCAATAGATGAGCTAAATCAGGCCTCAAATACGATTGCAGTTGCTCCGGTAGGATGTGCAGTGGTAGCTTATGATTACTGGAATTTTGATTGTTGTGAGGCAGCCCACGGCCGGGCTTTAGCTGTTGCTACCGGTATAAAGAGGTGCCAGCCTGACAGGCTTGTTTTTACTTATCAGGGTGACGGTGACCTTGCTTCTATCGGCCTGGCTGAGACAATACATGCAGCTAACAGAGGAGAAAACTTGACCTGTATTTTTGTTAACAATGCCTGCTATGGCATGACCGGAGGTCAAATGGCTCCGACCACATTATCAGGCCAGATGACAGCTACGACTCCTCTTGGCCGTGATCCCGGCCTGGGTGACGGCTGGCCGCTTAAGGTCAGCGAGATGCTTAAAGATTTAAGAGGAGTTGATTATATAGTTAGAACTTCAGTGGCTACTCCGGCAAAAACAAAAAAGACTTATGAACATATCAAGACTGCTTTTAGCAGCCAAATCAATAACAGAGGTTTTTCTTTGGTAGAGGTGTTAAGTCCCTGTCCTACTATCTGGCATAAAAGTCCGGCTGACTCAATGCTCTGGATAGATAAGGAGATGGAAAAAGAATTCCCCCTTGGTATAATAAAGGGCAGCAAAACGTAAAATACGAATTTCGCCTGCCTGCCCGCAGGCAGGAAATCCAAAACAATAATCATTTTTAAATTCTAATGACCAAAAAATGTTTTGAATATTTGAACATTAGAAAATTAGAATTTTTTTCGATATTCGATATTCGGATTTTGGACTTAGCTTGTGATTTGATGGTTTTGTAATGAAAACGGATATTTTAATATCAGGATTCGGCGGACAGGGGTTGATGAGCCTGGGTAAGATCATTGCCAGGGCCGCACTCAGCGAAGGCAAAGAAGTCAGCTGGTTTCCTTCTTACGGGGCAGAGATGCGCGGAGGCACAGCACATTGCTTTGTAAAGATTTGCGATAAGCCGATTGCATCCCCCTTGATTGATTATCCGGATGTGGCTATTATTTTAAACAAGCCGTCTTTTGAAAAGTTTAAAAATTCCATAAAAAAGGATTGCCTGCTGATCATTAACAGCGACCTTGCTGATTCTGTATCTTTGGATAAAAACATAAGAAGCATTAGATGCCATTTTAATAAAGTTGCCCTTGAATGCGGCAATCCCAGGGTGGCTAACAGCGTGGTCTTAGGTCTGCTCATTGCCAATAAAAATAATTTTCTTAAAAAGGAGTCGGTTGTAAATATTTTAAAAGCCATGTTTAAAGACAAAAAGCAAGTTTTAGATGCTAACCTTAAAGGCTTTCTTAAGGGGCAGGAGCTTTTAAAAAAGATTTAACCGGCTTTAAATAGACATGAATATATTTAAAGTTGATAACATTTTTATTGCTGCTAAAATCCTTGTCTTTTTTGTTCTTTTTTCTTATTTGATGATGTCGGCTTTTTATAATTTAGGAGAAGTAGATTACTTTTTTCATCTTAAGAGCGGCGAACAGATAATTAAAAACCGCTTTATCCCCAATAACGACATATTTTCTTTTACTGCTCAATCTAAGCCCTGGCTTAATCATGAATGGCTTTATCAGGTCATAATTGCCGTTATTTATGACCTGGCCGGGACGGAAGCCCTTTTTTTCATAAAAATTGCTGTTTTTTCGCTTTCTTTTCTTATTTTGGCAATTTTTTTGCTTAAAACCGACTGGGTTTTTTGCTTTCCTCTAATTTTTTTTAGTCTCCAGCTTACTTTGAGGCGTTTTACTTTAAGGCCTGACAACATAAGCTTTTTTTTTCTAATCCTGTTTTTGGCCCCTATTGTCTTCAAAAATAGAAAACTCCTTTTTTCCCTGCCTTTGGTCCAGGTCTTCTGGGTAAATATACACGGATTTTTTTTCCTTGGACCGCTGATCCTGTTTTTGTACCTGGTATTTTCTCTTATTGGCAAAAAAGATTTTGATCGGGAATTTTACAGAAATGTCAGGTTTGTCTTTCTTCTTTCTATCCTGGCTTGCTTTTTGACGCCCTATCCTTTAGAGACGCTCAGTTATCCTTTCAAAATAGTCAAAGATATTTTTTCCGGTTCCCAATCGGTTTTTTATGATTACGTCCAGGAGCTTCAAAGCCCTTTGAGCGATTTTCCTCAAAGAGCCTCTTATATCGGTCTGCTGGTTTTTACTTTTCTTTGCCTTGGCTTTGCCAGGGATCTCAATTTTTTTTATCCGGCCCTTTTTGTCGTTATGGCCGCTTTTTCTGTCAACAGCCTGAGAAATGTCTACTTTCTCGTACCCGCAGCTGCCGCCATATTTGCTGACCGTTACCAGTCTATTAAAGATTTCTTTTTGCAAAAAATAGTCCAAAAGCAGGGTTATGCTCTTTTGCGTTATTGTTTTCTCTTTTTTTCCTTGGGTCTTTGTCTTAATATGTTTGAAGAGATAAAAACCGCTTCTAAAGGCGGAAGGTCTTATTTTGGCGATGACGAGAACATAGAATACAGGAGTGATTTTTTATCCGAGGATTTAGATTCTCACCCCCATGCACTAATAGATTTTATGAAAAAAGAAGAGCTACCTCCCAGGATGTTTAATACCTTTAATCTGGGGGCTCCTCTTATCTTTAATTTTTATCCCCAGCGCCTTGTATTTATTGACGGAAGAACTGAGGTTTACGGAGCGGATTTTTTTTCTTCCTATATAAAGGCTTCTCAGGGAAACGTAAAGCAACTTGAAGAACTTGTTGAAAAATACAAATTGCAGGGTTTTATTATCAGTTACTTGAGAGATTACCCGCCCAAGCTGATAAAAGTATTAGTTGATAAAGGTTATGTTTGTGTTTATTTTTCCGGTGAAGGTATTATTTTTATAGAAAATTCCAGCCTGCAAAACTATCCCGAACTGGCTTCAAAGGCCTTGGATTTTTCCAAAGTCAGCCCAAAGAGCCCGAATCTCCTGGAAACTTTAAAAAACAGCCAGCCTTCAATAAAGCGGCCCTTTAATGTCGGCTATGTACTTTATCTTCTCGGGGAGTACTCACAAAGCAAAAAGTATCTTGACCAGGTTATAAGCATAGAGCCAAATCATGCTTTAAGTTATCTGTTGATAGCTGATATATTTTACCGGGAAAAAGATTATGAGCTGGCTTATCAATATTGCCGTAATGCCTTGTTTTTTAAGCCGAAATTAGCCAGGGCAAATAAATTATTAGCCAAGATCTACATAAAGACCGCAAAGTTTGATGCGGCCAGGGAAATAACCCAAAGGTATAAAGTTGATTTTGATGAATTATTTGAAGAGGTAAATAATGAATAGTCAAAATTTGAGAGTAAGGTTTGCTCCTTCGCCAACAGGCTTTTTGCACATCGGCGGGGCAAGGACTTGTCTGTTTAACTGGCTGTATGCAAAGCATAGGAGCGGAAAGTTTATTTTAAGGATAGAAGATACAGACCTAGAGCGCTCTAAGAAAGAATACCTCGAAGAGATATTAGAGAGCATAAAATGGCTGGGTATGGACTGGGATGAGGTCCATTTTCAGTCAAAAAGGTTTGGCCTTTACCGGGAGTATGCCGACAGACTTATCAAGGAAGGTAAAGCAGAGCAAAAAGACGGTGCAGTATTTTTCAAATATCAGATGCAGCGCATTGAAATCGATGATTTAAACCGGGGCAAGATAATATTTAACGAGCTGCCTAAAAATGAAGAGGTTATTATAAAAAGCGACGGCTCACCGACTTATAATTTCAGCTGCGTTATCGATGATGCTCTGATGGATATCAACTGTGTTATCAGGGGCGAGGACCATATCTCTAACACCCCCAAACAGATATTGATGTATCAGGCCCTTGGCTTTAGCATCCCGAAATATGCCCATGTCCCGTTGATACTTTCTCCCAGCGGAGGCAGGCTTTCTAAGAGGTTCGGGGCAACTTCCATAAGGGAGTATAAAGAGCAGGGGTATTTATCAAAGGCTTTGGCAAACTATCTGCTTCTTTTGGGCTGGTCGCCAAAGGACAATAGAGAAATCATATCATTGCAGGAGGCCAAAGATATTTTTGATATCAAAGATGTTAATAAGACCGGGGCTGTGTTCTCTCTTGATAAACTGGAATGGATAAACGGAGAATATATCAGGTCAATGAGTCTTGATGAATTCACTGATCTTGCCGGGTCTTACCTGGGAGAAAAATCTTTTCTGCCTGAAAACTTAGAAAGAGAAGAAATAAAAAAAATAGTCGGTCTGTTTCAGGTCAGAACATCCAAACTGGCTGATTTAATCACTTCGATGAAGCCCTATTTTGATCAGGAGGTTATTTACAGCCCGGATACTCAAGATGTATTGGAGAAGCCCTTGGTTAAAGAGTTACAGTTTTTAATAGAAGGTTTAAAGATCATTCAGGACTTTACCAAGGAAAATATCGAACAGGGATTCCGTAAAGCCTGCGAGGATTTGGGCCTGAAACTAAAAAATTTGGTCCATCCCGTAAGAGTGGCTTTAACCGGGACAAAACATGGAGCCGGCCTGTTCGAGACTATGGAAGTTTTGGGCAAGGATAAAGTCATAAAAAGACTGAACAAAATTATCCAGTATTGGAGGATGATCCAGGATCATGGCAAAATTTAAGGTTTTGTCTATAGTTTTTATTATTACTTTTATTTTTTTGGGCTGCGGCCTGACAGAGGTCAAAAACAAAGTCTGCTTAGAAAACAACTGTTTTTGCGTGGAACTGGCAAAAACACCCCATGAACGCACTCAAGGGTTGATGGACAGAGAGTCCTTATCCAGGGGCGAAGGTATGCTTTTTATTTTTCCCAAAGAAGATATTTATGGTTTTTGGATGAAGAATACCAATTTTCCTTTAGACATAGTTTGGATTAACAGCAGAAAAGAGGTAGTATTTCTTGAAAGGTTCGTCCAGCCTTGTGATACTACGGCCTGCACCCCGATAATTCCCGATAAAGAGGCAAAGTATGTTCTGGAAATAAATGCCGGGCTTGCTGATGCTACTGGTATAATAGTTGGAGAGATTCTTGATTTTGATTTGATCGATTACAAGGAGGAGGATGAAGTTTTATAAAGCTCTTTCTCTGGTCTTATTAGCAGCTGTTTTTTCTGCTTGTGCAGTCAAAGCAGCTAAGAAGGTTGAGGGAGTTGAAAGGAAAACAATCGAGCCGACATATTTTGAGAGACTAAACGGAATAAAAGAAGGCCAGGTTGTTTTTTTGACTCCTTATGGAGAGATAAAAAAAGGTGTTACCATGTCTGCGGTCATGAGCGTATTGGGTTTTCCCTATGATATCTCTTCTATAGGCCAGGATGAGACCTGGTATTATAAGCTTGATAATGGAAAAACCATATCTGTTCTTTTTTCCCGCAATGAAGTGGTTGAAGTTAAAGAGATTACTTCGGCCATAGCCGAGTAAGGAGATCGTTGTGCAAAATAGGGGCAGGAAATTCTTGCTGGCAGCACTTTCAGTTTTTTTATTTCTGGGGGTTTGTCCGGCTGATGAGGTTTCAGATGCCCTTAATCAATACTACGGAGCTCTGGCCAAAATCCTCAGTAAAAATATTGATGACCCGGACAAGGCAGTATCTGAGGTATCTGCCTTTATAAGACGCAATATCAACTTTATAAACAGCGTACGTCAGTTAAGAGATGAACAAAAGAGTTTGAGTTACGGATCGGCTTCAAGTCTTATAAGCAGTGATTCTTCGGAAAAAAGAGATGCTTCCAGGGGGATCGATGATTTCAATAAAGTTATGACAGAATTTAAAAGAAAAAATCCGGTCCAGGCCCAGAAACTGGAATTATTAGGCATGAATTCGATTTTAAAACCCCTCTAAAAACTATAATCATAGGGCTGAATCTTCCTAAGCATGCAATCCATACCTTTCAAAAAATTAATTTATATTATTGTATTCAGCCTTTTTTATTCAGGTTGCGGCTTTGTTAAGGCAAAAGAAGTGATGATTAACGGCCAGAAGAAGTGCGAGCTGGCAGCTGATAATATCAGCCTGCTGAAAGTAATAGAGGAGATCCAGACTAAAGCAGGTTTTCGGATAAGCATCGATGAAAGTATAGATGAGAGCCAGCCGATAAAGACTATAATCAGAAAGGATAACTGGGAAGAAGTACTGAGGAGGCTCTGTACAAAAAATGGCTTTAGGCTCCGCAAGGATTTAAACCGGCCGGTTTTTAAAATCACTAAATGAACCATAAAAAAATATTGACAAGAAAATTAATTTTATTATGATTATATACGTATAAAGGAATATAGATTTGTGAATTTGAAGACTTTACGATTGATTTTTTCAGCTTGCG
>JAFGHG010000073.1 GCA_016939345.1 Candidatus Omnitrophota bacterium | reverse complement strand
GGAAAAGCATGTGACCCTTACCACTAAAGTTATTCTCACAGTGACATTCTGGCTTCTGACTATAGGGACAGTTTTGATGTTTTTAACGGAAGCTTATGGAGGTGCTACACCGGATAATAAAATCTTGTTTTCCTTCTTCCAGGCAATGACTGCTCTTACAACAGTCGGTTTTAACACTGTAACCGTAAGCACCATGTCAAAGTCAGCCATTATGCTTATATGCATATTGATGATTATTGGTGCCTCCCCGTCAGGAACAGGCGGCGGCTTGAAAACCACCACATTTTCAGCGATTTTTGGAATGATGAAAAGCACTCTTAGGGGAGATAAGAATGTGCGTATCTGGGGAGCAACGGTGCCGGATGACCGCATTAGGACAGCTGTGGCTACACTGAGTTTCTATATATCGACACTGCTCATTGGCAGCTATCTGCTGACATTGACGGAAAGAGGGACTTTAGTTGACATTTTCTTTGAAACAGCTTCTGCTTTAGGAACAGTGGGCTTAAGCATGGGGATTACAGCGGCCTTAAGTGTTTTAGGCAAATTGATAATTATTCTGATGATGTATATTGGCCGTGTCGGGCCTTTGACATTCGGTACGGCGCTTTATGTAAAGCCAGAACTGATCTTTGACGACGAAAAGACCGATCTAGCAATTTGATCAATTTTGTTTAGCTAATAAATTCCCAAGGAGGTGTCTATGAACGGTTTTAAAAAAGGATCTGGTTCTTTGTGATAAAGATGGCAAAGTTATCAAAGTTTATCCCTATGGTAGTGAAGAGCAGCTTAGATATGAGATGGTCTTGGAAATTCTATTTGAAGCAGATAGGCGAGCTTTAGAAAAACTCATCGAGGAAAGAAAGCATAAAGAGCAAGTAATTGACAGCCAGATAGAGGAATGTGATAAAAAGGTATTTCGCAAATGCATCAAGCGCTCAGCTAAAAGATACAACATGACATAGACGTCAAGAATCTTAGGTGTTCACCGAGAGACATTATATTACTGGATCAAGAAGGGTTGGCTCAAGCCCAAACGCGACTATCGGAATTATCCAGTTTTTACAGTTTTAGACATAGAAGAGCTGATAAAGTGGAAAAATACAATAAAATGTTAGCGGTTTTTAAATTCACAAAAAATAAATCTAACAGACTGACCGACAAAGAGTTGGGGATATTTCAGCGTCTCGCACATTCATCGGTTAGACAGTTTTATGTAAACCTCAAAACACGGATTTGAAACGACATAATTCATTATGAAACAAGAAGTTACAGCAAAAAAAGTATTCATTCGCACGCTGGGCTGGCCGATGGCCTGTTTATAGTAGGACTATGGAAAGCTTGGCGGAGGTTATGGTAGAATGATAACGTAGAGCAGGAAAAACATGATTCAAATTGATACATCAAGAAAAAGATACCGTTTTAGGATTGTGGATCCGGCTTATCCGGCGTTAAATATTTACTCATATAACGCTAGAAGAACCACGCCGTTGGGTCCCGTATGTGTCGGTAGTGCCGTGAATAAAATGGAAGGCTGGGACGTCGAGATAATTGATGAAAACAACCTACGCTGGTACGGGCCTACAGCCGATACAAAAGGTGCGGATCATGAGTTTTTACAGCGGTTAAGACCCGCGGATATCATCGGACTCTATGGCGGCTTAACCAGCACTATTCCCAGACTTTATGAGCTGGCGCGTTTTTATAAGGAAAAGGGCGTCATAACCATCGCGGGAGGACAGCATTTTGTGAATGAAAACATAAAGGATGCACTGTCTTCCGGAATTGATTATATCGTAATAGGTGAAGGTGAGGAAACTATAAAGGAGCTTCTGCGGGCGTTGACAGGAGAAAGGAGTGCGGATAGTGTAAGCGGTATCGCGTTCATGAAAAACGGAGAACTTTTTTATACCAGGCCCAGAGCACCGATAACTGATTTTGACAAGTTGCCTATACCTGATTTCTCGCTAGTACGCTATGCTAATATTCAGGTGTATCCGGTTGAAAGGATACGTGGATGCGGCATGGATTGTGAATTCTGTACCGTTAAAGGTAAGCCTCGGTTTGCCTCTCCAGAAAGACTGCTGGAACGCATCAGTTTTCTTGTGGAGACAGAGGATGCCAGGAAGTTTTTTGTTGTTGATGACCTTTTTGGACAACAACGGGATGAGACCATACGGTTCTGCAACATGCTTAGGGATTATCAAAGATATATAGGTAGAAGATTGGATTTAGGTGTTCAGATAAGGTTGGATAAGGCGAAAGATCCTGAGCTCCTTACTGCGATGCGTCAGGCAGGTATTAACTTTATAGCTATAGGGTATGAATCACCCATTGAAGAAGAATTGAAAGCGATGAATAAACGACTGAAACCAGAAGACATGTTAAGCTTTACAAAAATATACCGTAAATTCGGATTTTTAGTACATGGCATGTTTATTTTTGGTTATCCCATGACCCAAGATGTAGATTTTAAGATGTCGGCAAAAGAACGGGTAAGGCGCTTTAAGAGTTTTCTCGCAAAGGCACACCTTGATACTTTTCAGGTTATGTTGCCAATTCCGTTACCCGGAACAGAATTAAGAAAAAGACTTAAGCGGGATAATAGGATTTATTCACGCCAGGATCTTGGATGGGAGTATTATGATGGTAACTTTGTGCTTTTTGAACCAGATGATCCGATGACGCCCGAAGGGATGCAAGCCTCACCAATGAAGATCATGAGCATGATTTACCGGTTCAAATATATGTTTATGGTAGCCCTAAATATATTTTCCTTTCCATACACGATCTTTTTTCTTTATAATATTAAATATGGTTGGAAAAAATGGTATAGGCCATGGCGCCAGTCCCTGATTCGTTTTTGGGGTTGGGTTACTATGAAAAATTGGAAGTCGGCCTTCAAGAAAGATGATTTTTTACATAAATTGCAAAAAGCAAAAGAACATAGGGAAAAATGATACGTAAGGCACAGGTTAATAAAAAAAACACATTCAAGTCACAGAAATCATTAAAAGATATGACTGCCAGGCTCAATAGGGCCCAGGCAGTGGCTCATATTGGCAGTTGGCATATTGACATAATAAATAACACACTTGTTTGGTCCGATGAAACGTATCGTATATTTGGTTTAGATATTGGACTACCGCTTCATTATGAAAAATTTCTCGAAATTGTTCATCCGGATGACAGAGAATATGTTTTCAAGAGCTGGCAAGCTGCTCTTTTGAAAGGGCCTTATGATATTGAACACAGAATAATAGTCGGCGGTAAAGTAAAATGGGTTAGGGAAAAGGGGCAAGTGGAGTTTAACAAAAATGGCAAAGCGCAGAGCGGCATTGGGACAGTGCAGGATATTACGGAATATAAACAGCAACAGGCAGATATTATAAGGCTCCAAAGGGAATTGTTGCATGTTTCAAGAGTAACAACTATGGGAGAACTTACCGCGGCATTGGCGCATGAACTTAATCAGCCTCTTACAGCAATTATGAGCAATGCTCAGGCAGCGAGGAGATTTTTGGAAAAGAAAAAGCCGGACCTTAACGAGATTAGGAAAATATTTACCGATATTATTAAAGATGATAAACGTGCCAGCGAAGTAATTGGCAGGCTTCGGGCACTCTTAAGAAAGTCTAATCTTGATCTTAAGACATTGAACATCAATGATGTTATCAGGGAAGTAATTTCTCTTGTTCATAGCGAAATAGTGGTTAAAGATATATCTTTAACCACTGAATTATGTGAAGAGATGGCCCTTGTGCGAGGTGACCGGATACAGTTACAGCAGGTTGTTTTAAATCTTATTCTCAATAGTTTAGAAGCAATAAAATCTCGGGATTCTAAGATACTGCGCATACAGACACAGCAAAAGAATGATAAATGTGTCATTGTCAGAGTGGAGGATAACGGAGTCGGAATCGATGATGAAAACATGCTTCGCCTATTCGATCCATTTTTCACTACAAAAAAAGAAGGGTTAGGCATGGGCCTTTCTATTAATAAGACGATTATTGAGGCTCATGGCGGGCGGCTCTGGGCTAAGAATAATTCTAAAGGAGGAGCTACTTTTTCTTTTTCACTGCCTTTAGTAAAGGAGTACTCTAAATGAAAAAGGCTTCCCGGATGACATTTATTGTGGATGACGACCCTTCGGTCCGTAAAGGGTTAGAAAGGCTAATTAAATCAGCAGGATTTAAGGTTGAGACCTTTGCATCAGCGGAAGAGTTTCTTGAGCGCAAACCTTATAGAGGAGGCCCTTCCTGTTTAGTGCTAGATGTAAGCATGCCGGGGTTAAGCGGTATTGATCTACAAAAAGAACTTACCCGGAAAGGCATGTCGTTACCTATAATATTTATTACAGGACACGGGAATATCCCGATGAGCGTTAAAGCGATGAAGAATGGCGCTGTAGATTTTCTACCCAAGCCTTTTAATGATAAGGAGTTACTTTCTGCAATTGACAGAGCCATAGATAAAGATACAGAGAAGCTAAAAAAACATTC
>JAFGHG010000002.1 GCA_016939345.1 Candidatus Omnitrophota bacterium | reverse complement strand
GAGCCTAATACATAAAAATAAATCCAGAGGATATCTTGCTCTGAATGTTATTATTTACGATAAAGAGATAGATAAAGTTAGGCGGATTTTGGCAGCAGCCAAAAAAGCTAAGGTGGATGCTGTTATCCTTTGGGACATGGCTGTTTTTTCTTTGGCTAGTGAGTTAGGCTTGAAGGTCCATATTTCAACTCAAGCCAGTGTCTGTAATTATCTGGCTTTAAGCCGGTATGTGAGTTTAGGAGCAGCAAGAATAGTATTGGCCAGGGAAGCCAGGCTTGCTCATATAAAATCTATTATAACTAAAATAAAAAAAGATAAGTTAAATTGTCAGATCGAGGCCTTTATCCATGGAGCAATGTGTATAAGCGTATCAGGCAGGTGTTTTCTGTCTGAGTATACTTTTTCAAAATCAGCCAATAGAGGAGAATGCTGGCAGCCATGCCGCAGGGAATATAAGATCACCGATGATCAGGCTGAATGCGAATATGTTTTGGGCCAGGATTATATTTTAAGCCCTAAAGACCTATGTACCATTGATTTTATCGATAAGCTCATAGAGTGCGGCATAGATGCTTTTAAAATAGAAGGAAGAATCAGGTCTGCTGAGTATGTAAAGGTCGTAACCTCCTGTTATCGCCGGGCAATAGATGCTTATTTTGCTAAAAGACTGACAGCCAGGCTAAAAAGCTCACTTCAAAAAGAACTTTTTTCGGTTTACACGCGGGGATTCTCTTCAGGTTTTTATTTTGGCCAGCCTAAAGATGCCAGGTCTCGCAGGCTGGAGCATGAATATGAAAAAGTCTATGTAGGAGATATAGCCAGGTACTTTAAGAAGATCAAAGTGGCTGAGATACTTGTCCGTGACCATGGGCTTAAAAAGGGAGATAAGATCCTATGCCTGGGTAAAAATACACCGGCTTCTTTTGCCGCAGTCGATGAAATACAGATAAACCATGAATTTGTCGAAGAATTAAAAAAAGGCCAATCCGGAGGAATAAAAGTTCCTTTTGAGCTTAAAAGAAGAGATAAGGTTTTTCTTTGGAGAAAAAAGTCATAATTCCTTGGGACTTTTTACTTATGTCATTAATTGATTGACACATGTATTTTGATTGTTAAAATAAACTTAAAGCTTAATAAACGTATTAACCTATAAAAAAAGGGGGGATTATGAGTGGTGGTAACGATAAGACCTTGGCTATGTTATGTCATCTTTTAGGTATTTTTACGGGTTTTATAGGTGCTTTAGTCATATGGCTTATCAAGAAAGATAGCTCACCTGAAATCGATTCAGCTGGAAAGGAAGCCTTGAATTTTCAGATAACTGTAGCAATAGCCTGGGTTGCCGCCGCTATCCTTTCTTTTGCTGTTATAGGTGTTTTTCTGTATCCGGTTATTGCTGTCGGCAATCTGGTATTTTGCATTATTGCTTCTGTAAAAACCAACGCTGGTGAGGACTACAAGTATCCCGTATGCATTCGTCTGATTAAATGATTTTTCGATATGGAAAGCCTTCAGCAGAAAAAGACTCCGGGCATGGCCATAGCCGCTCTTATTTGCGGGATATTAGGCTTGATACCTCCGCTTAGCCTGATCGCTGTGATACTAGGAGTAGTTGCTTTAAACAAGATAAACAAGGATAAAGACAACTTAAAGGGACAGGGTTTAGCCATAAGCGGTATTGTTTTAGGTGTTGTTACAATTATGCTTTTGCCGGTTATCAGCATTCTGGCAGCAATAGCTATACCGCAGTACTTAAAAGCAAAGACTATGGCAATAGAGTCTAGGGTGAAAGCCTCTATGTATCAAATAGCTGATGCTGAAGATTCTTATTATCTTGAAAACAGCACTTACGCAACACTGGATGAACTTGCTGAAGCTGGATCAGAATATATCAGCCCAGACTTGGCCAGTGGTTATGCCTACGAGACTACATTTATGGTGGTTGCGCAGAGCGATTTCTTTTACGCCACAGCTTTTGGCCATGGAAAATCTAAGCCTTTTGTCTTCTATATTGATGAGGACAAGGTTTTATGCCGGAGAACAGTTTATTCCCCGGCCAGTATTGATACTGTAGAATATACCCGGGAGGGTTGTCCTGCAGGTTTTAAAGAAGTGCAAGAAGACGCTTATTATTAAGTAAGTTAAGACCTTTATAAGGGCAGTGATTGATTTCACTGCCCTTTTTTATTATCTGATCCCACACCGTCATTTCCACCTACGAAGTGGCACTTCGGAGGTGGAAGAGGTTAGGTAGGTTAAAAATAATATTTGACAGGAGTTGGCTTGTGAGTATAATAGTTCACCAAGTAGGTAAACTATATAAAAATGTTCAATTTTACTACAACTCTCAGTTACGGTTTGAGGTTATTGATCAACCTTGCCCAATCAGATAAAGGCCCTAGACAGCTTAGAAAAATTGCTCATGAGGAGAATATCTCCCTGCCTTATCTGCGAAAAATTATCCTGCCTTTGGATAAAGCCGGAATAGTCAGAAGCACCAGAGGCCCGGGCGGAGGATTTGTTTTAAATCGTGATCCCAAGGATATCGCCTTATCGGAGATTATCGGGATACTAAGTCACAATAAGGTCATTGATTGCGTAAAGGGCTATAATAGCTGCCGGCGATTTAATGGCTGCAGGGTTAAAGATTTGCTGGAAGAAGCTTATGATAAATTTCAATTAGTATTCCAGGGTAAGACCCTGGAATCTATCTCTAAAGAGGCAAAATCATGATCTATCTGGATAATAATGCCACTACTGCTACAGATAAAAGAGTTTTGGGAAAGATGCTTCCTTATTTTTGCGAAATCTACAGTAACCCTTCCTCAGTTTATAAATTCGCTCAGTCTGCAAGAAAAGCTGTTGAAGATGCAAGAGCAAGTCTGGCAAAACTGCTTAACTGTGAGGCAGAGGAGCTAATTTTTACTTCCGGCGGCACAGAATCAAACAACACTGCCATAAAAGGTGTTGCTTTTGCACATCAGAACAGGGGAAAGCATATTATTACTTCAAAAATAGAACACCATGCTGTTTTGCACGTGTGCGAATACATGCAAGAGTTAGGATTTGAGGTAACTTATCTTGATGTAGATAAATATGGCTTGGTTGATATAGAACAGCTGAAGAAAAGTCTAAAAAAGGAAACCATTTTAACAAGCATTATGCTGGCCAATAACGAAATAGGCACGCTACAGCCAATTAAAGAGATTGTAAAGATATGCCATGGCAATAATACGTATGTCCATACTGATGCCGTTCAGGCCGTGGGCAGGATCAGTGTTGATGTAAAAGACCTTGGTGTTGATTTTCTTTCGCTTTCAGCCCATAAGTTTTACGGCCCAAAGGGAGTGGGTGCTTTATTTTCCAGAAAAGGCATAAAGTTTCAACCGCTTTTATTAGGCGGCGGCCATGAAAAGGGGCGGCGTTCCAGCACAGAGAATGTTCCTGGGATCGTAGGCCTCGGTGAAGCAGCTGCCCTGGCTTTAGAGTCTATGGAAGAGGACGAGAAAAGGATACGGCCTTTAAGGGATAGATTGGAAAGCGGGATATTAAAAACTATACCCGAAGCTTTTTCCAACGGCCATCCCAGCCAGAGGCTCTATAATACTTCAAATATCTGTATAAGATATATTGAGGGAGAGGGCATTTTGATTAATCTTGACTTTGAAGGTATTTGCGCCTCAAGCGGTTCAGCCTGCACATCCGGGTCTTTGGACCCTTCACATGTGCTTTTGGCTTTAGGCCTGCCGCATGATGTTGCTCATGGTTCATTGCGCTTTAGTTTAGGCAAGGATACAACAGCTTTACAGGTAGATAAAGTAATCGAGGTCCTGCCTTCGATTGTCCAGCGTTTGAGAAGCATGTCGCCTTTTTGGCAGCAAAAATAGATAAGTATAAACCTTGCTAAAAGAGGAAGATTTATGATTATGGAAACAAACACCTTAACACTTCAAGATAAGATTATAAGCCTGAAACAAGAAAAAAAAGCAGTTATACTATCACATAATTATCAGATACCTCAAATCCAGGATATAGCTGATTTCGTAGGCGACTCTTTAGAGCTTTCAAAGAAATCCCGCGATGCCGATTGCCGGGTAATAGCTTTTTGCGGGGTGCAGTTTATGGCTGAGACTGCTAAGATATTATCTCCTATGCGCAAGGTCCTGCTGCCGGTTAAAGAGGCTGGTTGCCCTTTGGCTGAAATGATTACAGCAAAAGATTTGATAGAGTTAAAAAATAAGCATCCTGATGCCTGGGTTGTCTGCTATGTCAACACAACAGCCGAGATCAAGGCCTTAAGCGATGTCTGCTGTACTTCAGCTAATGCTGTTACTGTTGTTAAAAATATCCCGGTTAAAAAAGTAATCTTTGTCCCTGATAAAAACCTGGGCTGGTGGGTTCAAAGGAATATTCCTGAAAAGGAAATTATATCCTGGCCTGGTTTTTGTTTTGTCCACGAGAATTTTTCACTATCCGACTTAGAACTTGCTCGCAAATTCTATCCTGAAGCTGAGGTTATATCTCACCCTGAATGCCCCAGGGAAGTCTTATTGAGGTCTGATTTTGTATTGTCAACCTCAGGAATGCTAAAGCGGGCCAAAAAGTCTGATGCCAAGAGGTTTATTATTGCTACCGAAGAAGGCTTGATCTACCGTTTAAAAAAGGAAAATCCGGCTAAAGAATTTTATTCGCTTGGCAGTGCAAAGATATGCCTTAGCATGAAACGTACCGGTTTAGATGATTTGTATCTGGCTTTAGAAAAAGAGGACTGCCAGGTGGAGTTAGCTCCGGAAATAATAAAAAAGGCCAGAATAGCCCTTGAAAGAATGGTGCAATTTACCTAAATTATGTTTTTAAAATAATGGTGCAATATGACTGAAAGTTATACCGATAAAGTGTTTGAATATTTCCGTAATCCCCGCAATATGGGAGAGCTGGAAAACCCCGACGGAGTGGGAAAAGTGGGAAATGCAAAATGCGGCGATGTAATGTGGGTCTATATAAAGGTGAAGGATTCAGTGATAACCGACTGCACATTTAAGACTTTTGGCTGTGTGGCTGCTATAGCAACTTCTTCGGCTCTTACCGAGCTGGTCAAAGGCAAGACCTTAGATGATGCCCTGAAAGTCACCAATAAAGATGTTGCTAATGAGCTTGGCGGTTTACCGCCGATAAAAATGCATTGTTCACTGCTGGCTGAGCAAGGCCTTAAATCTGCTATTGAAGACTACCGCAAAAGATTGGCAACTAATAAAGATTAAGAATATTAACTTCATTATTTCGTATCTAGTATCTGGTATCTAGTTGGAAAAAATCAAAGATTTAGAATTTAGATGCTAGATGCAAGTAGCTGGACACTAATTTATGCCTAAAAAAATAGCTATTGGATTAAGCGGAGGGATCGATTCTTCAGTAGCAGCTTTTCTTTTAAAGAAAAAAGGCTACAGCCTTACAGCATTTACTTTAAAATTTTTTCCTCAGGAAAACAAGTGCTGTGACCTGGACAGTTTATACCAGGCTCAGAGGTTGTGCGATAAATTAAACATACCCCATTACCTGCTTGATGCCGGAGAGCTTTTCAAGAAAGAAATTATAGATTATTTTATCAATAGCTACTTAAAAGGTCTTACTCCTAATCCCTGCGCCTTTTGCAACCGGATCATTAAATTCGGACTATTCTTTAATAAAATAAAATCTTTTGGTATAGACTTCCTTGCCAGCGGACATTATGCCCAGGTGGTAAGATCCGGAGGCCGCTTTTTGCTGAAAGCCAATAAAGACAGCGAAAAGACACAGGAGTATTTTCTTTCGCTTTTATGTCCAGACATACTTTCTTTTCTTGTATTTCCACTTGCAGACTATACCAAGAAAGATGTGATTAACATAGCTAAAGAAGAAAAGCTTCTTTTTAAGCAACGCCAGGAAAGCCAGGATGTCTGTTTTGTGACTGATAAGAGCTATTCTGATTTTATCGAGAACTCAATTAATAATCATTTTTCCTATTCTGGAGCAATAAAGCATATAAACGGCAAGGAATTGGCCAGGCACAGTGGGATATACAAATACACTCACGGCCAGCGCCAGGGATTAGGTATTGGCTGGAAAGAACCTTTATATGTTTTGTCTATTGACAGCGATTCTAAAGAGGTGACAGTCGGCGAAAGGAATTTTCTGAAGAAAAATATATTTGCAGTGCACTCGCTGAATCTCTTTATAGATCAAGGAGAATTTTTCGCTAAAAACCAAGAAGGACTTAAAGTCAAGGTAAGATATAACAGCCCTAAACTGCCTTGCCGGATAGCTGAATCAGCAGAGGGCCTTACCGTTTACTTAAGAGAGGGTTTGGAATATGCTGCTCCGGGCCAGGTGGCAGCTTTTTATCTTAACGGCCATGTTTTAGGGGCAGGTATTATCGGTAAGTAAAAATATTTTTTCAAAAAGAAAATATGCTATAATAAATCCCAAAATGGAGGTCTAAAATGAGAATTTTTGGCTTGATTCTTTTAGTTTTATCTCTGATTGTTATTCTTTTATATATAAGTACCCCAAAAGAAGCTTTGATTGACAGCTTCGAAGGGCCTTTGACTAAAGAAACAGTTGATTTCGGCGCAGCAGAAGGTTCTTCGGTAAAGGTTTCGGCCGATACCCAGAATAAGGTCTGCGGCGAACAGTCGCTTAAGATAGAATATAATTTAGATCCTTCGGGTTATATGTGGGTTGCCAGAGGTTATAATCTTGATGTAAAAGGTGCTGACAAGTGGCTGGTTGCGCCCGAAGATATTCCCTGGAAGAGCTATAACGCCGTAAGTCTTATGATGCATGGTTCGGGCCAGGGTGCGGTTGTGGCTTTTGATATAAAAGATAACCTGGGAGAGATCTGGCGTTATGTTCTTGATGATGATACCAAAGGCTGGAAAGAGGTAATATGCCTTTTTAAGGATTTTTTTCCCAGAAAAGACTGGCAGCCGGATAACGCCGAAAGGAACGAAATAATTGATTTCCCAATAAAAAGTTTTCAGTTTGAACCCCGGCTTGCCGGAAAGGGTCAATTTAGTTTTGACTGCATAAAAGTCTTAAAAGCCAAATAGTTTATGACCTCTAAAGCCATAGATCTAGGAAAACTGTCTGAAGAGGATATCCTGAAATTAAGGATATGCCAGCTTCCGGTAAAGATTGAAGGTACTTGGTTAGAAAATTGTATTAACGACCTTTATGATGAATTAGGACAAAAAGGAATAATTTTCAGGCCTTTATGTTATCTGGCAGATGAGTGGTTGACGCCTGATAAGGAACCTATAGTGGGTATACCTTTTTTTCTCGCTGACCCGGCATTGATTAGGCTTGAGAAAAAGATGGTCCTTGAGGTCGAAGGAGGCACTAAAGACTGGTGCATGAAACTACTGCGGCATGAGACAGGCCATGCTATCAATTATGCCTATAAATTATACCGGAGGAAAAAATGGCAGAGAATATTCGGCCGTTTTTCTCAGGAGTACGGCGATACTTATAGGTACCGTCCTTACAGCAAGAATTTCGTTAGGCACCTGGAAGATTACTATGCACAGTATCATCCTGATGAGGATTTTGCTGAGACCTTTGCTGTCTGGCTTACTCCGGAAAGTAACTGGCAGCATCAGTACCGGGGCTGGAGGGTGCTGGCTAAGCTTAATTATGTAGATACGTTGATGAATGAAATCAAAGGCAAAGAGCCTCTGGTTAGAAAGGAGAAGCTTTACTGGCAGGCTTCTAAGATAAGATCTACCCTTAAAAGTTTTTATAAGGAAAAAATGCATTCTTATGCTGAGGAGCTGCCTGATTTTCATGATTCCAATCTAAAAAAGATATTTGTATTTACCGGCGCCGATAAAGAAGCTTTTAAAAAGTACAAGAAAAGCCTTAAGGCAGAACAATTGATCAGAAAATACAAGAAAGATATCATCAATAATGTTGCCCGCTGGACTGGAGAAAAAAAATTTATGATCTCCGGGCTTACCGATGCTATAATCAAAAGATGCGGGGATCTTAGGCTTATCGTTGAGAAAGATGAGCCGGCTTCTGTTATCGATATCACTAGTTATATAACCACATCAGTAATGAACTATCTTTATACCGGAGGCTACAGAAGAGAATATTAAATCATGAAAAAATTAAAAGTATTACTGCTTTTTGACACTCCCTGTTTCCGGCCCAGAGGCTATGACTATAAGGAAGAATTTCAGGATCCTGACTGGGACGCTGAATCAGGGATCTATAAAGCCCTTAAGGAAATCGGTCACGAGGTAGCGATACTCGGCCT
>JAFGHG010000072.1 GCA_016939345.1 Candidatus Omnitrophota bacterium | reverse complement strand
TCCGCCCATATTATTGTAGTTGTTGATAGTGCTGTTAGTTATGGAGTGGCCGTTTCCCACTGCGATAATGCCGATATTGCTCTGGATAGCTGAAGCTGATAAATTAGTAGTAACTCCGTTTATGGTTATATCCAGAGAGCCCATGGTCATGTCCAGAGAAAAGGCATCTACTCCTCCAGCTATACCGCTTGTGGCATCATTGAAAACATGAGCAATATTGGTGTTGTTGATAACTGTATCGCTTATGTCTCCATGAGGAGCAATGGCCATGCCGATATTGTTTTGAACAGCCAAAGCTGAATTACCGCTATTTCGCACACAGGCAAAGTTTGAGTTATCAATGACAAGGTTACTGATATTGCCGTTTAAGGCAACTGCCGCGGCAATATTACTCTGGATCGCCAGGGCAGAGTTAGATGAGTTAAAATTGTTAAGCCTAAAATCTAAGCCGGCACCGCTTATATTAAGCTGGTTTAAATTGACTCCGCCTGAGCCTGACTCATCAATGCCGGTATTCTCTACTTCGGCAAAGTTAAAATTACGCAAAGTAACTGAATCAATATCACCCTCTTTAGCCACAGTAAGAGCAATATTGTTCTGAGAGGCAATAGCAGAATTGCCGATGTTAAACACATAAGCTGTATTGGTATTATTAACTGAGCTGCTGGTAATATCCCCGCATTGGGAATAAAGGGCTCCTATATTACTCTGTGCTGTTACAGCAGAAATCTTAGCTTCTACTGCATTTATATCTATATTAAGGCCGCCGGCAAAGAGATTATCTAACTCAGCATCACTTAGCTCAACTGCTTGCTGGGTAAAACAGCCAAGACTTGGATTAAAAACCAATACCGCGGCTAAAATAAAAGTCAAAAGTATTTTGCTAAGAAATTTCATGATTAAAACATTTTTTCGGGAAAGGAAAATGAATTACCTTTCCCGAAAAAATTAAACCTATTTATAAATAGGCATTATTTAGGTTTGTTAACTACTATTGCCGTGTTCTTATTAATAACATCAGAATATTTAACATCGCCAGCTAAAGCTGCGACTATGCCGATGTTGCTTTGAGATGCAACTGCTGAAGTCTTTAAAGTAGAGGCATTGATCGAACCGCCATCACCATTAACATTAACATCAACTGATGAACCGGTAGTAGTTATGTTGCCAGCTACATATTTGTTTTCAACTTCTGCAGTATTTGCATTCTTAATGTCAGCACCTATAACATGTTCATAGCAAGAATCGCCATAGCATCCGCCAAAAGATGCGGCTACGCCGATGTTTGACTGTAATGCCAATGCTGCAGCGCCTTCATTGGTAACATCTGCTATGTTAGCGTTAGAGATATCAGATCTTTCAATGTCATCATTGCTAACTATAGCTGCAAGGTTGCTTTGGGCTGCTACTGCTGAATTGGTTGCAGCAACTTCATTGATGTCAACTGTAATCTTTCCGGCATAAATATCAGCCATCTCATCATTAGTAAGTTCGCCGGCAAACAATGGCGAAACTGCTAACAGGGCTACAATTAAAATTGATAAACTTTTCATTTCTAAATCCTCCTTAAAATCTGTTTTAAAGATCACTTGATTACTCAGGCTTATTAACGACAGTTGCCTTATTTACATTTACAACATCTGAGTACTTAACATCTCCAAGCAATGCTGCAGCTATGCCAATGTTGCTCTGATTAGCTACTGCTGAATAGCGTGCCCAAGTATCATTTATTGAACCGCCATCACCATTAACGTTAACATCAACTGAAGAACCTACAATTGTTGTGCCTATAAAACCATCACTGTTGGCATCATAAGTGTTTTCAACCTCAGCATTGTTGGTATTGTTAATGTCAGCGCCAATTACATTTGCCTCGCAACCTTGACCTAGAGAGCATAAACCAAAGGATGCTGCTACAGCGATGTTTGACTGGATTGCTGCTGCTGAATCGCCAGCGTTAGTAACATTAGCATCGTTTCTGTTGATGATATCTGATTTGTAAATATCATCATTAGCAACAATTGCGGCGATGTTACTTTGAGCTGCTGCTGCTGATTGGGTTGCTGTGACTTTATTGATGTCAACAGCAATTTTTCCGGCATAGATGCCCGACATCTCAGCATCAGTAAGCTCTGCGGCGAACAACGGCAGACAAAGAGCTAGACCGAGAAGAAACGCGAAACACTTCTTCATATTTTTTCACCCCCTTTCTTTTTTAGATTTTTTTTTGGCTGGTTAATAAAAAAAATGTGCTTAACTCTTGATTGCAGGACTATAGCGCAGGTAATTTTTGATGACCCGTGAATCATTATAGGTACAGATTATAGACCCTTTCATTAACTGTAAGCGTTTACAGCTAAAACCCGGAAAGCAAGTGTAACACGCCAAGGCTAATAGTCAATGGAGAAATTTGCTTTTTTATGGGAAATTTTTGCTGGGAAGGCTTAAAAAGGCAAAGAAGGCATTTCCTGAAGAAAACGCATGCCCACGACGTAGGAATCAGCTTCCGGGCTGTAACGTATCCAGGCTACTTCAGCATCTATATCCTGGATATGCGGGCCAGCTGAACGAAGGCGCAGGCAGCAGCCTATGGGAAGAGGCTTTGTGGAGTCGCCGTTAGCGTCATTAGGCTTTAGCCGGCAATCAGCATTAAGTATCCAGAAAAGGCATTTTTTGCAGCTCGGGCACTGCCAGCCTTTAGGCCAGAGGCCCATAAGACCGGCTTTACTGATGTTTATGGTCTTTAAAGGTATGTTAAAGGACTGGTTGGCTTTTTCTTTTTTCTGGAAAATATTGGCTATTAAATCTACTTCCCGCTCGTAGCGCTTGAACCTTCTCTGTTCTTTTCTTGGCTGCATAAACTTTTATGCTCCGGCCAGCATATGGGCTTTATGGTTTATATGGCTGTTTTTTTTATTTTCCTCAAGGGAATTTTTTTTCAGCCGGTTCTGGGATGTATAGAATTTTTTTCGGAAGCTTCCCGGTGAAGCATTGGTATGCTCTTTAAAGACTTTACAAAAATAACCCGGGTCATCATAGCCTACGGCATAAGCCACCTGAGAGATGGTAAGCTTGCGATTTTTTAAAAACTTTATGCTTTTGGCTATCCTTATCCGGGTCAGATATTTGACAAAAGAGATGCCCAGCTGTTTCTTGAACAGATGGCTCAGGTGATAGTAGCTTATCTTATGGTCATGGGATATTTTTTTCAGAGAAAGGTTGGTCTGGTAAAAATACTGGTTAAGATACTGGGTTATGTCTTTTAGTATCCTTTTGGGATGGTCAGCCTGGCCAAGATGGGAAAAAGCCGGTAAAGGGCATTCGAATTTATAAAGATAGTTCATGGTCTCTGATAAGACCTGGGCATAATGCTTGAGAGTGCTTTTAGGCTCATTAAGGTTCTTATACTGGCAGGCATAAAGCAGGCTGACTATCTGGCCGTTACTGCGCAAAGGCACAAGAGCGATCTTAAACCCGTTTTCGCATTCAAAAAGGTGATACTTCTGAGTCTGGAGGTTATGATATATCTCTAAGATGTTCAGGGAACAGCGCTTGGTGTATTTGGAGCAGTAGCTGATACAGGGGGTTTTTTTGGTAGCCAGGACAGCCTTGAGGCTGAAGAAATTTATTTTGAGGCCGCTGCACTCTTCAAACATCTTCCTCCACTTCTGAGTTATGCCCAAGCGCTCAAAATAAATCATATATTGGTTGATTTTTGGAAAAGTTATTTAAACATAAAATATGAGCCAGGTCAATATTTTATTTAAAAAATATGGTTACACTCGCTAAAATAACCCTTTCCACCTCCGAAATGCCACTTCGCAGGTGGAAATGACGATGTGATATTAAGAGCTTTTTTGGGTTTTGCCTGCCTGCCGCAGGCAAGGGATTTGTTACCATAACCCTTGCCATTACCTTAATTATAGTAATTACCGAAAAACATACGGGTCTGGGCAAGCAGGTATTGCGATGCTGTCTTAAAATAGGCTAAAACCGCTGAGACTGTAAAGCCGGGGATTTTTTTAAGCTTATCAGCTATTGACTGCTTTTTCTTGCCAGCTGGTATAAGCGACAAACTTAAGCCCAGGACATTTAAAAACCCTAAAAATGAAAGCAAAAAAATCACCCCTTTTATCCGGGGCACATTAAAATAAAAAAGAGGGTCAGAAAATTCACGGCCCAGGAAAAACAGCGGCATCCAGCCTGCTATAGTTAGAAAAAAAGGCCAGGTAGCCTTAAAAACAAGGTCTTCAAGCATAAACAAAGCCCTCTTAAGCTTCTGCTCAAATGAGAGGGCATTTGTCTTCATAAAGCCTCTCATGATTATGGGAAAGAGCTCTGCTGCCCAGGCCTGTTCTGCTTTTGCCTTTTCAAGCCCGGCATCGATCAGGTAACGGCTGTAATAAGGTATCACCCTGAAAGCATCTCCCTTCTCAAGCAAAACCTTGTATGAAAAGGCCTGCCTGTATGATAATATCCTTTCAGGAAGGTAACCGGTGCGGGAAAAAAG
Source organism: Candidatus Omnitrophota bacterium (assembly GCA_016939345.1). Lineage (GTDB taxonomy): Bacteria > Omnitrophota > Gorgyraeia > Duberdicusellales > 4484-171 > JAFGHG01. The sequence continues at coordinate 8,239 of JAFGHG010000072.1, read as the reverse complement.
CTCCAGGCTCATACTGCAAGGCAGGAAATAAGAAAAACTCCAGGGGTTTACAGCCTGGGCTGCTTCAAAACTCATGGAACTTATTTGACTGAATCCGGAACCGGGATCTCTTTCCAGCAATCCTTCGCTGTATGAAGGAATAGGCTGCAATACTGCCTCCTGCCGGTCAGGATTTACCATAAAGGTATAAGTCAGACAGCTTAAAAAATCATGGCGCAAAAAACAAGGCCGGTCAAAAACAGTCAGGATAACGTTTTGAAAAGAAATATCCTCGGACTTAAAATACTCGCCAGCTTTAACAGCTGCCATGTTCAGGGCCTGCGGCATGGACAGCTTCAGGCCTGGCTCTGTCAGAGAAGCATTGACCAGCATCACTTTAAAAAACTCGCTCTTAAAGCTTTCCTGTATATTTTTTACGGCCTCCTGCTCTGAAGAAGGCATGGTTTCATCGATTAATAGAAGCACCATTATCTTTTCCGGATGAAATGTGCTGAGCTGGATACTTTCCAAAGCTGACTGTAATTCTTTTTCCCGCAATGAAGCAACCGGCATTATCAGGCAGTGATGAATATCTTTTAAAAGCATGGGCATTTTCTTAGTCTTCCTCAAAAGGGCTATCTCAGCCTTATGAATGCTCATGGATCTGTCTTCAGGAGTATTAGGCTCTACAATATCAGTCAAATATAAATGCCTGAGGTATTCGCTGACATCATTTAAGCCTCTGGCCCTGGTTATCCAGTCAGCCGCATCCTCCTCTACGCTCAGGCGCTTATAGGCAGACTTTAAATTGAGATTAAGGTAAAGGACTTTAAGTATCCAGTAGATATAGACAGCAATCATAAGGCCTGAGGCAATAAACGGCTTATAAACAGCAAAAGCAATAAACACTATTATTGCCAGCCAGCTTAAAAGTCCGGGAAGCATCTCAAAGCAGCGTTGGAGAAATTTTGCTTCAAGATCAAGGTTACTTCGGGAAAATGAGAATTTCATTGTTCAGTATCTCCTGCTGGTGAAGGGATTATTTTCGTATTTATAAGGTTACCGCTTCCGGGCTCAAGATAAAAAAGGGTTCCTGAAACATCAGAATAATAAATAGAGCTGTTTTCTTTTACTTTGACTACCGGCTGTAAGGGGTTAAGCCGGCTGGTATCGACTATCTTTAGTTCGAATAAAAAAACCCCGTTATCGTCCCTGAACAATACATGCGAGCCGCCGTTGGCCCAGTAAGCCTGCTCTATCTTTTGGGCTCCTTCAAATATCCAGACAACTTTAGGTATCTTTACAAAGGCTGAACCGCGCATACCCAGGTCAAGTATGCCGATACTCTTATCCTGCCAGAAAAGCAGGCGTTTAAGCTGGCGGTCAAACTTAAAGCCTTTTACTCCCTGCTCAACGAACTTATGGGGAGCTTTGTTAAGAGAAAGGTCTCCTCTGTCGCCGAGAAAAAGTATCATGGTAGTAAAAAGCGGCTGGACCTTAAAATACCTGCCTTTTTCAAAAAGCCGCTTGCCCAGGACCGGGTCGTTTATCAGCATATCCAGACGGCTCTTTTCATAATCATAGCGCTTTAAGCTCAGGATATCTGAGACAACAAAAACACTTCCGTTATATACTGTATAACCTATACAATCCTCAAAATACCTCTGAAAAGGCTTGCCTGAAGCAAGGTCGATACGGTTAATAAAATTATTCTGAAAAGTAAAGATCTCCTGCGGGTAGTCAGGATCCCATTCGATATGCTCAGGCTCATCAATAAATAATTCTGTTATATCTTTGCTTATCAAAGAATTATTAAGCGGCTTAAGATAAACATATTTTATCTGGCCTAAAGCATTGGCCTTGATTATCAAGTCAGAGCTGTTCTCCATTGTAGTGATATCTAGTATATCAGAACCCCAAGGCAATACCTTGCTGGCGGAAAAGGAAATCATGCGATCATGACTGAAATCATAAAAACCATAATCCTCATAATCATTGCCGTAGGAAAGAATAAAATAATCATCAGAGGATATGTCTATGAGGTTCTGGTAATTATCAGTGTTGAGCCTTTTTGCCTTTAGCTTTTCGCTTCTGAAGACAACCTTATCCAGCTTAACCTCTGTGTTCGGCCGCAAATATACACGGTAGTGTATGGGCAAATAGCCTTCAAGCTCAAGGGTCAGGTGGTATCTTCCGGGATAAAGGTTTTCTAAAGCCAGAGGCGTTTTCTTGAGATAACGGCTTTTACCCATATAGACAGTTGCCTGGCCGGGGTCAGTCTTTATATATATTGACGACGAAGGCTTGGGGTCAAGATAACCGAATGTATAGAGAATTGCCAGAGGGCATATAATTATATATATTGAAATAAAAAAATAAAGTAATGCTTTCTGTGAAAGATTCATAGGGATTTAAAAATTTTTGTTGGCGCTGTTATTATTATAACAAAGTTTTATGATCAGTCCATAGTCTGATTACGGTTATGGTAACGGTTAGGGTAACGAGGCCCGTATCGTAGTTGGGTTACGGTAACGTCCTTATTGTTATTAAGCCACGTAACCTAACTACCTAACCGAAACGGGCATCATAACCGTAACCTTAACCGTTACCTAAAATATATTGGGGGATTAAAAATGTAAGGGAGAAATCACTTCTTAGAGGTTTTTCTTTCCTCGATGACAGCATCAGCTATGACTGAAGGGACTTCAACGTATCTTTCAAAATGCATGGAATATGTGGCCCGGCCGCTTGAAAGCGAACGAAGGGCTGTGGCATAGCCAAACATCTCCGACAAAGGAGCTTCAGCAGAAATAATCTGCTGGTTTGCCTTTGTATCTATGCCGAGGACCTTGCCTCTGCGGGAGCAGATATTACCGACAATAGCTCCCACATATTCATCGGGAGTAACCACTTCTATGGACATTTGCGGCTCAAGAAGTACAGGAGCTGCCTTAAGAAAAGCCTTTTTAAAACATTCAGCTGCAGCCAGCTTAAAAGCCAGCTCTGAAGAATCAACATCATGATAAGAACCATCAAGGAGTTCAACCTTGACATCTACTACCGGAAATCCGGCCATAACTCCTTTCTGCATGGCCAAGATCACTCCTTTTTCAACTGCCGGAATATATTCCTTGGGTATTCTTCCGCCGACAATGCTGTTTTCGAACTCAAAGCCTGATCCGGCTAAAGCCGGGCTCAGATGAAGGACAACATGGCCATACTGGCCTCTTCCTCCTGTCTGTTTAATGTGCTTATATTCCTGTTTTACAGTGCTGAGTATAGTTTCCTTGTAAGCTACCTTAGGCCTGCCTACCAAAGCCTGGACATTGAACTCATGTTTCATCCTGTCAACGATTATCTCAAGGTGCAGCTCTCCCATTCCGGAGATTATAGTCTCTTCTGTTTCTTCATCGGTATGGACAGTAAACGTCGGGTCCTCTTCAGAAAGCTTCATTAGAGCTTTTGAGATCTTATCCTGATCAGCCCTGCTCTCAGGGTGGACGCTGATAGATAACACCGGTGCCGGAAATTCTATTGCTTCAAGCAATACCGGATGATTTTCATCAGCCAGGGTATCACCGGTAACTGTGTGGTCAAGGCCTATAGCAGCAGCTATGTCGCCGGCGTATATCTGCGGCCGGTTTTCGCGCTCATTGGCATGCATCTGGAGTATTCTTCCTACACGCTCTTTCTTGTCTTTGGTCACATTATAAATATAGGAGCCGGCAGAAAGGCTTCCTGAATAGACCCTGAAATATACTAATTTTCCCATATGAGGGTCTGTCTGGACCTTAAAGGCTAAACCTGAAAAAGGTGCATTATCATCGACTTTGCGGACTAATGATTTCTCCGGGTCCTTGGGGTCTTTGCCTTCAACAAGAGGCTGGTCAAGAGGTGAAGGAAGATACAAGGTAACGGCATCAAGAAGACGCTGGACTCCTTTATTGCGAAAAGCACTGCCGCAGAGCGCCGGGACTATAAGGTTTTTGACTGTCCCAAGCCTGATAGCTGCTATCAGCTCTTCTTTTGCAATTTTTTCTTCGTCTTCAAGATAGCGCTCCATAAGACGGTCATCAAGCTCAACAGCCTTCTCCACCATTATATGATGATACTTTTTGGCAATATCTGAATAATCATCCGGGATATCTTCGATATGAAAATTCTTGCCTAAAGACTCATCATCGTAAATATATGCCTTCATCTCAATCAGATCTATTATCCCCCGGAAATTCTCTTCTGCTCCTATCGGCACCTGCAAAGGTATGACGTTAGCTCCCAGGTCAACCTCGATATTTTTGATCACACCAAAAAAATCAGCTCCCGGCCGGTCCATCTTATTGATGAAGGCTATCTTGGGAACATTGTATTTATCAGACTGGCGCCAGACGGTTTCTGATTGCGGCTCTACGCCTCCTACAGCGCAAAAAAGAGCAACTGAGCCGTCGAGTATGCGCAAAGACCTTTCAACCTCGACTGTAAAATCAACGTGGCCGGGAGTATCAATGATGTTTATCCGGTGTTTATTCCAGAAACAGGTTGTGGCAGCTGAAGTGATGGTTATGCCTCTTTCCTGCTCCTGTTTCATCCAGTCCATCTGGGCCTTGCCGTCATGGACTTCACCTATCTTATGCGATACTCCGGTATAATAAAGTATGCGCTCGGTAAGAGTGGTCTTGCCGGCATCAATATGGGCCATAATGCCGATGTTACGGACTTTTCCTAATTCGATTTGCCTGCTCATATAATCACCAAAAATTATGTATTATAAAGCTGATTTGATATAAATCAAGACTTTTTTATATGATTAAACTGACCTGAGGCAGCGGTTACGATGCAGATTAAGGTTATTTAAGGCCTAGCTTTTTTTCAGCCAAGCCGATGGCGGTCTTCAATGCTGACTGGGAATCTGAATATGAACTGAATTTAGGGATAAAAGCGCTGATCGAAAGCTTTTCAGTGCCCTCGATAGCCCTCTGATCAGGATGAGCTGTAAACATTATCATCGGTATTTGACGGTCAAAACCGCGCACAGTCCTGATAAAAGTCAAACCATCCATCAAAGGCATCATGTAATCTACAACTACTACATCGACTTTTTTTTCCTTAATTAGCTCTATGGCCTTATTAGGGTCAAACTGGGAAATTACATCATAATCCCAGGTCTCGACTCTCTGGCGCATGACATCTAAAAAATCCGCTTCATCATCGACTAGAAGGACTTTTGTCTTTTTCATTTCCCACCTCTTTTTTTCTTTTCCGCAGCTGATAGCGAAGCTAAAAGCCTTTTTATCTGTTTTTTCTTGGCTTCGTTTATTTTAACAAATTCAACACCGACTTTGTAGTATTTTTTTGTTGAACCGCTGATGTTCTCCTCAATCTGCCTCATCCAGGCTACCCTGCCCTTAATCCTGAGGAGCTTCCTGGAATTCATGGGCTTAAGGACAATATCTATGGTGGCGTCGGTCTTCAGCGGCTGGTCCAGGCCAAGAGATAATCCTGAATCAGACAGGCTGGCTGTATCATAAGGAGATCTTTCCAAAGCAAAAGCCATTCCGCCCTGAGAAATATCAACAGCCTGAGACGGCATTCTTTTGTTGTCGGCAAAGAAGACATCGATATCGGCGCGGTATTCGATTCTTTTGTGCTTTCTTATTTCTGAACCTATTGATATGCGCTTGACATGAAGGTTAGAAAGAAGATGCTTTGTGGTGGAATCCTGGTCTTTTTGAAAATAAGACATTATGCCCAGATTGATAAAAACTCCTTTGACCTTATGCTGGGAAAAATATTTATCTATCCTGGCCTTAAAGGCATCGCAGATGCCTACAGCTTCGCCTTCTTTGGTCTCAGGGAAAAGTATGCTCCACTCTCCCCGCTGATAGCCCTCAAGGATGACCTGAGGCTTTTCTCTTTCAGGCCTGCGCAGCTCCCTGAGAGTCCTGTCGATTATTGACTTAAGGTCTTTAAAAAGCTTGTGGGGCTTAACAGTTATCCTGCGCTTAAAAGAGTTAAAGTTGACTATGAGTATATTTATCAGGTATATGCTAATGCGCTTGTCCAAAAGGCTGTTTATCCTCTCGCGGACTCCTTTATCTAAAGCTTTTTCTGTGTAGAAACGCGGCAGGGTGAAGTAAAACCTGCTTCCCTGTCCGGGTTTTGACTCAACCCATATCTCGCCTCCATGCTTCTCTATCAGCTCCTTGGCAATAGAAAGCCCAAGGCCCACCCCGCGTTTCCTGGTGGGCATGTCCTTGTTTACCTGAGAGAATTTACGGAATAATTTCGGAAAATCTTTTTCAGCGATGCCGATGCCTGTATCAATGACCGACACCCTTACTTTAGTCTCAAGTATGCTTACCTCAACCTTTATCTTGCCGTTTCTCTCGGTAAATTTTATAGCGTTATTGATAAGGTTGGAGATCACCTGGCTTATTCTTTCGGCATCAATAAAGATATTTATCTGCCTGGGCGGCAGCTGATAAGTAAGGTGGATGTTTTTTTCCTCAGCCCATTTTATAAAAAAATCAGAAGAAGCAAGAAGCAGTTCGTTAAAATTGACCAGTGAGTAATGAAGAACCAGCTTGTGCTTCTCGATCCGGGACATATCAAGAAGGTCGTCGATCATCCTTTTCAGGCGCTCAAGATTAGAAGTGGCTTTAAGGATAAGGTCTTTCTGCTTAGGGGTAAGCTTTCCGGCTATGCCGTCGGCAACCAGTGAAAGGGCTTCTTTGACTATAATAAGCGGGGTGTTTAATTCATGAGAGACTACTGAAAGAAACTCCGACTTCATCTTGGTCATCTCTTCCAGCACCTGGAGTTTTCTTAATATCTTTTCTTTTTCTTCTTTAAGCTGTTCCAGCTGGACCCGGGCTGTGATATCCCTGGTTATGCCCATAAGGCCGATGACATTTCCTTTTTTATCAAAACGGGGTATTTTTGTGGTGGTTACGTAATTATCCACACCGTCTACCCTGGTGGCTCTCTCTATTTTATCCACAATAGCTTTGCCTGTCTGAAACACATAGCTGTCGTCTTTAGCCATTATCCTGGCCCGGGAACTGGGGAAAAAATCAAAATCAGTTTTCCCCCTTACCTCATCAGCCTTTAAGCCGGTTCCTTTGGCATGAGCCTTATTCACTAAGATAAGCCGGCCCTTCCTGTCTTTAAAATAGATCACATCAGGTATCTGGTCTACCAGCTCAGTTAAAAGTGAAAGCTTGGCTTCGGGAGTTAAGCTGACCTCTTTAGAAGCGGAAAGTCTTTTTCTTTTCTTTGGTTTCATGGCCGAAAATTAAAGAAAATATAAAATTATATTACTTCTTTTAAATAATATGTCAACTGTAAACAGTCTGCAGCCTGTAGGCAGGTCAGGTTTTGTCGGGGTAAAGGCAGACCTTTTTAAGGCTGCACTGGCGGCATTTTGGCTTTCGGGCAAAACAGATATTTCTGCCGTGAAATATGAGAAGGTGGCTGAATTTGCCCCATTTATCCTTGGGCAGGGCTTTCATCAGGTCCTTCTCGATAATATCTGGTTTATGGCTTTGGCTTAAACCCAATCTCTGGCTCAACCGCTTTACATGGGTATCAACAGCCAGGCCTTCATTTTTTTCAAAAGCCTCATAAAGAAGGACATTTGCTGTTTTTCTGGCGACTCCGGGAAGTGTCAAAAGCTCCTGCATAGTATCAGGGACTTTTGCATTGTAATCTTTTATAACCTTCTTTGCCGACATGATAATGTTTTTAGCCTTATTCTTATAAAAACCAGTTGAATAGATATCTTTTTCAAAAACAACTTCCCTTGCCCTGGCATAATCTTCTAATTTAGGGTATTTTTTAAAAAGCTCTCCTGTTACAATATTGACCCTTTTATCAGTGCACTGGGCAGAAAGAATTACCGCTACCAGAAGCTGCCATGGGTTTTTGTAGCTTAGAGCTGTTTTAACCTCAGGGTATTCCTTATTAAGTATTGTAAATATCTTCTGGCAACGAGATATATTCATAATCTGGTTAAGTAGTTAGGTTAGGGTAACGAAGCCCGTATCGGTAACGTTTAGCGGTAAGGTCTTGTATATCAATACTAATTACGTCACCGAACTACGAAACGGGCATCGTAACCGTTACCTATAAACAGGGTTATCATATTTAATTGGATTTTTTCAGTAAAGTATATTCAACATATCCGCATCTGGTTAAGTAGTTAGGTTAGGGTAACGAAGCCCGTATCGGTAACGTTTAGCGGTAAGGTCTTGTATATCAATAC
>JAFGHG010000071.1 GCA_016939345.1 Candidatus Omnitrophota bacterium | reverse complement strand
TTAAACATTAATTTCCAAAATACATTTAACCGGACATTTTTCTTTCCCGGCTTTTAAAGCTGTGAGGTCAGGGGCTTTTTGGTAGTTCAAGCATGAAAGGTTATTCTGCATAAAATAAGGTGAATTTTCTGGCTTTGTGCAAAGAGTGCATCCTATGCAGCCAAAAGAGCAGACTTTTTTTACTGCCGAGGCTTTATCCTTGCTGCTGCAGGCAACATAACAGGTATTCAGGTTTTTTGAATAAGGTATGAGTTCAAAGAGGTTTCGCGGGCAGACCTTTAGGCATTGCCCGCAGCCTATGCATTTATCAAAATCAACTGTGATCTTTCTATCTTTTAAGCTTAAAGCATTAACCGGGCACACATTTATGCAGTCTCCAAAGCCAAGGCATCCCCAAACGCAATCAAGGGCTCCTCCGGTTATATGAGCAGAACGGCAAGTAGGTATTGATGCGTATTCAGTAGATATCTTTTTTTGTTCTTTATCAGCCTGGCATCGGCAGACTACGATTTTATTTTTAGAAAATAAAGCCGGATCTATGCCGATAACTTTTGATACCCTGCTATTAACCATATCTCCTCCAGGAAGGCATCCGTTGTATAGCTTTTTTTCTTTAACAGCAGCTTCTGCATAAGGCCTGCAACCACTGAAGCCGCAGGCACCGCAGTTTAGACCCGGTAATATTTCAATAACCTGATCTACTTTAGGGTCGGATTCAACTTTAAGTTTTTTACTTAATAAAGCTAAAAGCAGGGCAAAGATAAAGCCGATCAGGCCTAGAGTAGCCACTGAGTTTATCAATAAGGAACTCATAAATTACTGAATAGTCCTGAAAAACCCATAAATATCAGCGCTAGGAGGCCGGCTGTTATCAAAGTAATGGGAGCTCCTTTAAAGACTTTGGGAACATCGCAAAACTCTAGTTCCTGACGTATTCCGGCCATGACCAGAAGGACCAATGAAAATCCCATTCCCCCAGAGAAGCCAAAGATAACTGATTCGATAAAGGAATAGTTTCTGGCTATCATGAATATAGCTGCTCCCAGTATAGCGCAATTGGTTGTTATCAAGGGCAGATAGATGCCCAAAGCTTGGTAAAGACCGGTTGAGAATTTTCTGATAAACATCTCTACAATTTGTACCAGTGAGGCTATAACAAGGATAAATACTATGAATTGAAGATAAGAAAGACCTAATTTAACCAATACAAGATTATAGATTAGCCATCCGATGCTTGTAGCCAGAGTCATGACAAATGTGACTGCCATGCCCATGCCGAAGGCTGATTCTATTTTTCCTGAAACTCCCAGAAAAGGACATATGCCGAGAAAGTATGTCAGGACAAAATTGTTTATTAATAAAGTCGATATGAAAATAAATAATAGATCAGACATATCTTTCAGGTTTGTTTTTCTTTGACCTGTTCTATTTTGTTCATGCCGGCTACCAAAAGACCAAGGACAATAAAGGCCCCAGCGGGAAGTATCATGACTATAAGATTATTCCAGGACCCTGGCATCAACCTGTAGCCGAGTATGCTGCCCTCTCCGAGAAGCTCCCTTATGGAAGCAAGAATAAACAAGCCCCAGGAAAAGCCAAGGCTCATGCCCAAAGCATCAATTATCGAAGATTTCATGCTGTTCTTTGAAGCAAAAGCTTCACAGCGGCCCAGTATTATGCAATTGACGATGATCAGCGGAACATAGGGGCCAAGGGCTCGGCCCATATCAGGGACAAAAGCTTTGAATGAGATATCAACTATAGTTACAAAAGTAGCTATTATAACCGTATAGACTGCTATGCGTACCTGGTTCGGAACAACATGCTTTATCAGAGAAACGATAAATGAAGAAAAAGTCAGTACAAAAATAACTGCCAGACCCATGAATAAACCGTTCTTAGCTGCTGTGGTTACTGCCAGGGTAGGGCACATGCCCAGTAGTTGCCTGAAAACAGGGTGTTCACGCCATAAGCCTTTTAAAAAATTATTCATAAGTTTGATTATTTAATTTTGCCCGTAAATCCTCTATCTTTTGATTCAGTATCCTTACAACTGCCCGGGAGGAAACAGTTGCGCTGGTTATCGCTTTTATCTGATTTGGCTGTTTGGTTTCGGTTTTAAGACATTCAACAGCTGTTTCTACATTGATGCCTTTAAACTGAGATAAAAAATTTTCTTCCTGTATTTTTGCTCCCAGCCCAGGCGTTTCCGAAGACTTGAGGACTTCAACACCTTTTAAATTCTGAAATTTAGAATCTATTACTGCAAGCAGAGTGATTTTGTCTTGGTAGCCTTGGCCGGTAGCAGTAAACGCGTATCCTAATAATCTTGAATTATTGTCGATAAGTTTATAAATTAACTCTCCGGAAACATTTAATTCCTCGATTTTGACTGAGTCAGGTTCAAGGCGCGATAGGCTATCTTGAAAATAATCTTTTTCGTTCTGGATTACCCTGTCTTGCAGCTGGGCCCAGACAAAGGCAAGTAAAAATGAGCACAATATACAAACAAAGGTTAATACCGAAGTGATTTTAATTGTTTCCTTCATTGTTTTTTAGTTTTATAAGATTCTTTGCCAAATGATTTTTGCCGGGTGTAACGGTTTATCAATGGTGTAAAAGCATTCATAAATAGAATAGAATACATAACCCCTTCAGGAAGAGAGCTGAAATAACGCAAAAGCATGGTAAGAGCTCCTGTAGATACGGCAAATATATATCTGCCTTTTTTTGTGGTTGGGGTTGTAACCGGGTCGGTAGCCATAAAAAAGGCTCCGATCATAAGCCCGCCTGAAAATAAATGGAAAACAGGAGAGCCTAGTGAAGAGTTTTTTAAATAAACTAGACTGGATATTATAATCACAGTAAAAAGCATCGGTAATGGGATTCTGAAATCAGCGACTTTTCTTATCAACAGATATAATCCTCCAAGCAATAAAAGGAATGCCGATGTCTCGCCTACACTTCCAGCAACATTGCCCCAGAACAAATCTTTTAAAAAAATAGCAGATTCCTGGAAGTCAGGAGAATATTTGAGCATGGTGAGAGGAGTTGCTGCAGTAATGGTATCTACGCTTCTGGGCATTATATAGTGGTTAAGCATGGCCGGATACGCAGCCATGAGAAAAGCCCGGCCTAAAAGGGCTGGATTAAAGATATTAGAACCGAGTCCTCCAAATACATGCTTGCCCACAACAATTGCGAATATAGCTCCCAGGGTAGCGGCATACCATTTTAATGTAGGTGGCAGAATTAAGGCGAGCAATAAACCGGTTAAGGCTGCACTAAAATCATTTAAGGCAAGAGTTTTTTTTCGGATTTTAAGAACAATCCACTCACTCGCAACTGCGGAAAATATGCAATTTAGGGTAAGAAACAAGGCAGGCATGCCAAAAAAATAAATCCCGGCAAGGCTTGCCGGCACCAGTGCGATTATGACCTCAAGCATCAAATTAGAGGTATTTCG
>JAFGHG010000070.1 GCA_016939345.1 Candidatus Omnitrophota bacterium | reverse complement strand
GAAAAAAAGAAAGACTCATTCTGGATAGGTGTGGAAGATTACCCTCAGCTAAGAGAGTTTCAGAAATTTCTGGCTGAGAAGAAAGCAAGCAGACCTGACCTTGTTTTTCATAAGTATAATGAAATAGGCTATTTTAAAGATTATTTTTCTGATCCCTTACAGAAAAAAATACCTTGTGTTGTATCTGCTAAACGCTTAGGCATTGATTCCAAAGGCAATGTCTATGGGGGATGCTGGTCAATGGGCAGTTTTGGCAATATCAAAAACTCAAGGCTTAAAGCTATTATCAGATCATCAAAATACAATCAGGCTCATAAGAATATGTTTTTTAAGGATTGCCCGGGATGTTCCTGCGGTTACAGTGAAAACTTAAGGGGATATATGCCTTATTTGATAAAAGAGCTGCTTTTATCTTTAAGCCCTGATCCAGGAAAAAAAATAGGAGGTTAAGAAAATGAACTGGAAAAATAAGAAAGTCCTTGTTACCGGCGCTGAGGGGTTTGTTGGAAGCCATCTAGTAGAAGGCCTGCTTAGCAAGGGTGCAAAGGTAAAGGCTTTTGTACTGTATAATTCCTTTAATTCCTGGGGATGGCTGGATGCCTTGGTTCCGGGAAAATTAAAAAAAATAGAAGTAATACTGGGAGACATAAGAAATCCTCAAAGCGTGAATAATGCCGTAAGCGGCACAGATATGGTTTTTCATCTGGCTGCTTTAATCGGCATACCCTTTAGCTATCATTCTCAGGATATGTATGTAGATACTAACATTAAAGGTACTCTCAATGTTTTACAGTCAGCCAGGGCTTTTAATCTTGAAAAAATGGTGCATACTTCTACTTCTGAAGTATACGGTACAGCCCAATACGTCCCCATGGACGAGGAACACCCGATAGTGCCTCAGTCTCCTTATGCCGCCACTAAGGCAGCTGCTGATTACCTTGCTCTGTCATTTTACAAATCATTCAATCTTCCGGTAACTACTTTAAGGCCTTTTAATACTTTTGGGCCCCGTCAATCTGCCCGGGCAGTAATCCCGACTATAATAAGTCAGGTCCTCTCAGGCAAAAATAAGCTTACCCTGGGCAACATCAAGACAACCCGTGATTTTAATTTTGTAAGCAACATTGTCGACGCCTTCATCAAAGTAGCTGAGACTAAAACCACAGACGGCCAGATTTATAATGCTGCCAGCGCAGAAGACATTTCAATTGAAAACCTGGTCAAACTTATTATGAAAATATTAAATAGGAAAATCACCATTGTCCAGGAGAGATCTAGGCTAAGGCCGGGCAAAAGCGAAGTCATGCAGCTTCTTGGAGATTATTCCAAGCTAAATCAGGCTATTGGCTGGAAGCCTAAGGTCAGTCTGGAGCAGGGGCTCCGTCAGACCTGTGACTGGATAAAAAGTAACTTAGATAAATATAAACCAAGGATTTATAATATTTAACATGCAAGCAGTAATTTTAGCTGGAGGAAAAGGTACAAGATTGAGGCCTTATACCATGTATATACCGAAACCTTTGCTGCCTGTTAATGAGTATCCAATACTTGATATTATTTTAAGGCAGCTAAAGCATTATCGGGTAAGCGAAGTTGTTATATCAACAGGCCACCTGGCCGAGTTAATCCAGGCTTATTGCGGCAGGGGAAAACGCTGGGGTCTTAAAATACGTTATGTAAAAGAAGAAAAAGCTTTGGGTACAGCCGGAGCGATAAAGAATATCAAAGGGCTTGAAGACAATTTTATAGTGATGAACGGAGATATACTTACAGACCTTGATTACCGCCATCTTTTTGATTTTCATCTAAAAAATAAAGCGGCGATGACACTGGCTACAATCAAGAGGGTTGAAGCTTCAGATTTCGGTGTCTTGAATTTCGATAAGCAATTTAAATTAACCGGCTTGGTTGAAAAACCAAAGCGTTATGAATATATAAGCATAGGTATAAACGTTTTAAGCAAAAAATGCAGGAAATATATAGCCAAGGACGAGTCACTTGGCATACCTGATTTGGTATCTAGAATGCAGAAAAAAGAGGACATATTCTGCTGCGAGACAGATGCTTACTGGTTAGATATAGGCAAGGTAGGAGATTACAAAGTGGCTCAGGAGGAATTTCAAAAAAACAAGGCAAAAGTTTTCTATGATTAAGTCACCCATACTTATAGTTGGAATAAACGGCTTTCTTGGTTCAGCACTAAATGATTATCTTAGAGTTTTTTATCCCGGTTATGTGGTGATAGGCATTGATAAAAGCCTTAAGCCTTCAAGGCTAAGATTCAGGATAGATTTAAATGACTCTCAGAAGGTTAAGAAGTTATTAAGAGAACAAAGGCCGTCATACATATTTCATCTATGCGGCGATACTGTAAGCACTGATTTTGATAGCCTTTTTAAGGCCCATGTCAGCACCACCAACAGTCTATTAAGCGTTTTGATTCAGCTAAAACCTTACTCTCCTAGAGTGATAATACCTTCTTCAGCTGCTGAATACGGTTCTTTGTCAAAAAGCCGGGCTTTTGTAGAGTCTGATCCGGCAAGGACGGCTTCCAGCTACGGCATTTCAAAAGCCTTGCAGAGCGAGCTGGCAAAGATTTATTCTTCGGCCGGGCTGGACATAGTTATAGCCAGAATGTTTAACATATCAGGCGGGGGAGTGCCGCGGAGCTTATCTATAGGAAGATTTGCCTATGAATTAGCCTTGATTAAGAGAAAGAGAAAAAAGCCGATACTTGAGACCAGGACCCTTAGGACTAAGCGGGATTTTTTAGATATCAAGGATGTGTGCCGTTCGATGATGCTTTTGGCATTAAAAGGCAAAACCGGCCAGACCTATAATATCTGCAGTCAGGAGCCTGTTTCGATGAGGACAATCCTTAATAAGATGATTGCAATAGCCGGTCTAAGCAAGATAAAGATAATCGAGGAAAAAAACCGAAACCCTTTAGATGTTCTTTGCTCATGGGGGTCTAAAAAAAAGCTTGAAAGCCTGATCGGCAATTTTAAACATGTGTCTCTTGAGGAAAGCCTTAAGGATTCATATTATTACTATCTATCAAAATTAAACTAATGAATAAAGATGTAAAGCTGGGCTTTATAGTTCCCACAAAAGGCCGTTACGATTTACTTAGCCGTTTGATCGAAAGCATATCCAAGCAAGATATTAAGCCCGATTTGCTGATTGTGGTTGATGCTAACACCAAGGAAAGCCCGGGTTCTATTAATGATCGGGGCTTGCAGCTGAAATATGTTTATACCGGACCAAATTCTCTTACAGAGGCCAGAAACATAGGCATAAAGCATATTCCCGATGATTTTGAGCTTGTAGGCTATCTTGACGATGATGTAATACTTTGTGAAAAAGCAGTTGAGCAGATGTTAAAATTCTGGGTTAATTCATCAGAGAAAATAGCCGGAGCGGCTTTTAATATTATTAATGAACGTAAAAGCAGAAGACTTTGGTTTTTGAAGATTTTATTTCTAACCGGCGACAAACAGCCGGGCAATATTTTACCCTCAGGATATCAGACATTGCTGGATAACCTTGATAAGGACACATTTACCAAATGGCTTCCCGGAGGAGTGACAATATGGAGAAAACGCATTTTTAATGATTTTTCTTTTGATGAAGCCATAAAAAATTACGGTTATATAGAAGATCTTGATTTCAGTTATCGGGTTTCAAAGGATTATAAGCTAATTGCTTTAAAAGAACCAAAGCTGATCCACAACCCTCACCCCGTAAAATCCAGCGATAGCGTCGGCTTTGGCATTTCCGAGATATTAAACCGCTTTTATTTTATAAATAAGCACAAAGAGTTTTCTAAAATATTGTTTTATTGGGCCAGTTTTGGAAAGTTTCTGGAAAACATGGCCTACGGAATTTTTTTGCCTAATTCAGATTATTTTAAACGGTCGCTTGGCAACCTCAAAGGTTTAAAAATAATTTTAGCCGGCACAAACTTTGCCCGTAGATGAAAAGCCATAATAAAGAAAATGTTTTAAAATCTATAGATACCTTGGGCTTGGCTTTAATCGGATGCCTATCGCTTGGCTATTGCCTTTTTAGCAAACGCTTTGCCGAGCTGCATATCGATATTCATTTTCTTGATTTTCCGGTATTTATCGGAGAGATAATCTTGATTTTATGTCTTTTTTTATTTATTTTTAAACTCAGCAAACAGCCTCTGGTTTTAAATTTTAAACATTATTTGATATTTTTTTACTTTTTCTTCGTGATAGTAAAAGCCTTTTATGGTTATTATACCTGGGGCCCTTTAGCCTTCAGACATTCGGCCTTGTTTTATTACCCTGTTTTTGCTCTTTTTGGCTATACCTTTTACCGCCGAGAGTTTTTTAACATTAAACTTACCTTTATTCTGATAATTTTATTAACCTTGCTTCCTTTATTTTCCTATTTTTACAGTTATTACCTGTTGCCCTGTATTTTTCTTAATTTAGTATTAATTTTTACTCTAGGGGTAAAAAAAATAAAATATACTGCTTTGTTTCTTGTAACAGCTCTCTTCCCATTCAAGGATTTCTTTGATACTTCAAGGACATCGTTGGTTGCTAATATTTTTACTTTAGTCTTTGTTATTTTTTACATTCTTTGTGTTATTAAGATAAAAAAAATATACAGATTGATTGTCTTTTTGCTTATTTTTTTCCTAATCCTGATTGCAGCTTTTGAATTAGCTGACAATAATGCAGTAAAGTCGATTATTGATATAGAAGGTTTAGCCGATACTTATCGTTACTATGATGATTATATAACTCCCCGTTATGACAGCTTTCAGATGGTCGAAATAGAAAAGGTAAAAGTTTATAACCCTGAATTTAAGCCTGAGCAAGAACTTAATTCCAAGGTCGACTCAGTTCAAGTAAAAATATCACAGATTGAAGAAGAAATGAAGCTGGTTAAAACTGGATTTTCCACATCTAAAGGCAGGGAGCGCCTTGAGTATGAAGCTGAGAAAGAGGCCAAAGATATAAACCGTTCTTTGACTGCTGAAAAAACAGCTCTTGTGATTGAACAGTTAAAAAACCAGATCTCCGAAATCAAGAACGATATATTCCAGGCCAGAGATTTATTAGAAAATACTGAATTTCAAGAAAAAGATAAAGTAATGGCAGAAATCGATAATATGAAATCAAAAGTCAGATTGCTTGAAGGAAAGCTGGAATCTATAGAGCCAGAATTATCAAAAACAGAAAACCGGCAGCAGAAAGCTATTGGTTCAGAGCAGAATGATGCCCCTTCTAAGCGCAGGCTTCAGGCAGCAGTGATAAATTCGCTTTTTCGAGTATTTATCTGGCGCGATATGGTAAGAGAGCTAAGAGAAAGCCGGCCTTGGTTTGGTTTCGATTTTGGCAAGCCTTTGCGGTCAAAGAGCTTAGAAATACTTCACTGGGCAGATGTCGACTGGAAGCGCGATGGCTGGATAACAGCCCATAATTCATTCCTTCACATTATTTATCGCAGCGGCCTCATCGGAATAGTTTGCCTTTTTAGCTTTGCTTTTATGTTTATAAAAAATATAATCTCCGGTATCAAATTAAAATCTTTAAATATCGGTTTTTTATTTGCTGCTCTTTTGAGCTGGCTGGTTATAGGAAACTTCCTGGTCATATTGGAGCTTCCCTATAATGCTATCTGTTTCTGGAGCCTTCTGGGCATGACACTTGCTTATATAAATGGAAAGAAAAAATCATTTATTAAATAAAATTTATGGATGGAGAAACTTTAGAAAACAATAGAATAGATTTCTTAAGCGAGCCTGCTCCTTTCTCTATGGCTGATGAATGGTTTGATATGGCAAAGCCGGACCATTTTTGGTTCAAGTGGCGCTTTAATGCTTTAAGAAAAATTTTGCCTCGTGATTTTATCTGGGGCCGCTGCCTGGAGATAGGCTGCGGTAACGCTACGGTGATAAAACAGATAGAGGATTTCTATGGCTGTCCTGTCAGCGGCTGCGATCTTAATCTTTCAGCATTGAAAAAATCACCACAAGTTAACGGAAATCTGTTTTTTTATAACATAAACCAGCGCCAGGCAGAATTCAAGGAGCGTTTTAATACCATTATTTTGTTCGACGTTCTTGAGCATATAAAAGATATAAAATATTTTTTGGCCTCGGTATCATTTCACCTAAAAGAAAACGGACAGCTGATTATAAATGTCCCTGCTCTTGAATCCTGTTACAGTAAATATGACCAGGTCGCGGGCCATTTTAGACGCTATAGCCTTTCCTTATTGAAAAAAGAATTGTCTTTATCGGCTTTTGAAATAACAGGTTATTCTTATTGGGGTTTGAGCATGATCCCTTTGCTTTTTATTAGAAAAATGATGCTTAATTTTTATTCCCGAGATTATGTTATAGAAAAAGGTTTTTTGCCTTCAAACCCTTTGATTAATTTTGTTCTAGAGTCTATGTGCTTGATAGAATGTGCTATTTTTAAAAAAGTTCCCATAGGTACATCTTTAATGGCAATAGCTAAAAAAGAATAATTGGTTTTGATATTTTATCCAGGGGGTTATCCATGATAACGCTGAGTATTGTTATTCCCGTATACAACGAAGAAGAATCATTGCCTTTTCTATTTCCGCGTTTAAACGAGGTTATTGACGAGCTTAAACAGGAATCAGGCTTTAAGAATTTACTTTCTAAAGAACCGCAGATAGAAGTTCTTTTTGTAAATGACGGCAGCATTGACAATACCCAGTCCATACTTGAGTCTTTAGCCATAAATGATGCTTCCTACAGGTATATAAATCTATCGCGAAATTTCGGTCATCAAGCTGCAGTCTCGGCAGGAATCAAATATGCCCGGGGGAAAGCGGTTGTCATTATGGACGGCGATCTCCAGGATCCTCCCGAGCTTATCAAGGATATGGTAGCTAAATGGAAAGAGGGAGCCAAGGTGGTATATGCGGTAAGGAGAAAAAGAGAAGGCAATTTTTTTAAAAAACTTTCTTATAAAATATATTACCGGTTGAACTCATTTATATCCGATTATCCGGTTCAAAAAGATTCAGGTGATTTCAGCCTTCTGGACCGAAAAGTTGTCGATGCTATAAATAAACTTCCAGAAAAAAGCAGATATTTGCGTGGTTTAAGGGCCTGGGTAGGCTTTAAACAGGCCCGGATAGAATATGACCGCGAGGAAAGAGGCAAAGGTCTTTCTAAATACTCTTTTATCTCATTAGTAAAACTTGCTTTTATGGGTATAACCTCAACCAGTGTCAAGCCTTTGTTTCTTTCCGGACTATTTAGTTTAGTAAGCCTTATAGTAGTTATAGGGATAATTTTTTATGTTTTATTTGCCAAACTTTACCTTCCCGATGATTTAATGCCTAAAGGATGGAGTTCGATCATGATCACGGTAGCTTTTCTAAGCGGGCTTCAGCTGGTTTCTATCTGGCTTCTTTCCTTATATATAGCCAATATGTATAAGGAAACTTTATCCCGGCCCACTTATATAGTAGATTATGACAGCGCTTTACAGAGATTTCAAACTGACAAATAGGAGCAGAGTTTTGCTTAAAAAGTTAATTGCTTTTTTTAAAAAATTTTATCTTCCGCTTTCAGCCCTGGCTATTTTTTCCTACGGGCTTTACTTAAGGATTCTAAAGTTATACCATCACAAATTGTGGGTTGATGAATATCATCAATTAAATCAGATGCGCCATGGTTTCTTGGAGATGATAAAAGGTTTTCCGGAAAAGGAGTTCTGCGCTTATCTTTCAGGTGATTATTTTCTGATTTACCCTTTTTTTAAGATATTTCGTTTCAACAAGTGGGGCTTATCGATCCCTCATATTATCTCTACAATCGCAGGATTTATTCTTATCTATATGATTTGCCGCCGTTATTATAAGACATTCTGGGGCTATCTTATATCCTTTTTGATAGTCGCTTTGAACGGGACAATGATACTGCATGCGACCGAGATAAGGACTTATGCTGTTCTGCCGACATTGGCTTTAGCGACTTTTTATCTCTGGCCGTTTATCATCGAGGAGAAGCATAATTTTTCTTCAGTTAAAAAAACCGCAATCGGTATTTTCTTTATTGCTGTAATCTGGTTTCATGTCTATGGAATACTGATATTTTTTCTTCCCCTTATATACTATTTGCTGGTAAAAGGTAAAGATAAGGATTTTAAAGTCCAAATAAAAAATCTTTTAAGATTTTTGGGGTTAATCTTGGCTATAACCATGCCTCTTTGGATTATCAGTGTCTGCGGCAGGCACCTTGGCTGGAAAACCCATAAATTCAATGTTTACGAGTTTATACCTAACCCTTGGTCGGATTTATCAGGTTTTTTAAAAGGTGTTTTTGGTAATCTCTTGGGAAGAAAAAGTCTTTATTTTTTGCTCACAGGCATTTTTTTCCCTTTCTTAGTGCCCTATAAAAAAAGATCGGAGCAGATTATCTTTCTGGCATTAATGGTCTTATTGCCGGTAGGTCTGATTTTCTTAACCAATTTGAAAAACCGTTATTGGTTTATCCAGAGGCAGTTTATCTGGGTTATGCCTTATTTTGCTTTTTTTATCGGCTGGAGCTGGGACTCTGCCATTGTTTATTTTAAGGATAAATTAAAGAAATCAAAATGCAGACAATAGTAAAGCAAAAACCACCAAGCAAAACTTTTGACTACGGGTCTATAGACACCGGCTATTACGATAAGGTTTACCGGCTGAGCAAGGGAATACAGAGCAAGTGGCACCATCTCAAATTTTCTTATATACGGGGATTGATGAAAGGTTGCCGCAGCCATCTTGATATAGGCTGCGGACCAGGTTCCTTTATCGCATCTTTAGGAGATAATATATCTTCCTTTATTTTTTTGTTGAAGGAAGCATTAAGAGTGCTTAAGCCTAAGGGGATGATCCTTATAGCCACACCCAATTATCACAGCCTTTGGCCTTTGCTTGAATGGTTTGTTAACAAGCTGGGTAAAATATCCTACAGCCAGCAGCATATCACCCCTTTTCGGCCCAAAAGTCTTAAATTGCTCCTTGATGAAGCAGGATTTTGCTCTTGTTCCATAGATTGTTTTCAGTTTTTGGCTCCATTTTTTGCCTGTTTAAGCTGGAGCCTCGCTGATAAAATCGAGAATATAGAGCCTGATATTTTAAAAAAAAGTTTGGTTTCTATCTCATGGGCAAAAGGCTTCAAGCCCTAATCTTCTTAAAACTTGAAATGAAGATATTAAGAATCCATAATAGATACATCGAGACCGGGGGGGAAGATGAGGTTGTGCGTTCTGATACCCAGATGCTCAGGGATAAGGGTCATGAAGTCATTATTTATGAGCGCTCAAACCAGGAAATAAACCGGTTTTCAATTTCCCGAAGACTGACCTTCTTTTTAAAGGATATCATCTGGTCGAATGATTCTTATAAGCAGGTAAAAAAACTTGCCAGAGAAGCGAAGCCGGACATTGCACATATTGATAATATTTTCTTGATGATCACGCCTTCGGTCTATGATGCTCTTAAAGAACTAAAAATACCCATATTGCAGTCACTCTGCAGCTACCGTCTTATTTGCCCTAAAGGCATGTTTTACCGGGACAAACAAGTATGTGAGCTTTGCCGGGAAGGAGATTACTCACCGGCAGTCCGTTACCGCTGCCTTCGTTCATCATTAATGGCTTCTTTGCTTTGGGCACGGATGCTAAAGGCTCATTACAGGAATAAGACTTTTTTCACCAAGCCAGATGCTTTTATAACTCTGAGCGATTTCTCTAAAGAAATTTTTGTTAAATGGGGCATTGATAGAAAGAAAATATTCGTTAAGCCGGTGGCTGTTGCCGAACAGCCAAGACTAAACCACACTCAGGAGGATTATGCCCTTTATATAGGAAGGTTTGTTGATTATAAGGGCGTTAAAACTCTTGTTTCAGCCTTTGAAAAACTACCCGAATATAACCTTAAGCTGATAGGCGATGGCCCTTTATACCCAGAGATAAAAGAAAAAGCTAGAAGAATGAAAAACATTGAACTTCTTGGCAGCCTCTCAAGCCAGGAAAAGTTTGATTATATCCGTAGATCCAGATTCGTTATATTTCCCTCGGAATGCTTTGAAACCTTTGGAATAGTCATGCTTGAGGCTTATTCCTGCCGTGTTTCGGTTATTGGCTCTGATCTTGGAACAAGAAAAGAGCTGGTTAAGAATATGCAGACAGGACTTCTTTTTAGACCCGCAGACGTGAACGACCTTGCTGCTAAGATATCCTGGGCATTTGAACATCCTCAAAAGATGCGTGAATTCGGGGAAAAAGGCAGAGATCTGCATTCGAGCAGTTATTCTCCAGACAAAAATTATCAGCTTTTGATAGATATATATAGAGAAATTTTAAAAGATAAACCAGCTTGAATATGAATTTAGTTAAATTTAGAGAAAAAATACGTTTTGCCTTACAGTTTAAGCTTTGCAGTTTTAAAGAAGGAAATAACGATCAGGGATTCTGCCAATTATTGAAAATTATGGTCATCGCCCCATTATTGACAATTATTTTTTCCTATATTTTTGACACCTGGGACTGGGGACTTATGGATGATATGTGGATAATCCACTCCGGAACGAACGCTTTAACCCGGTCTTTAAATCTTTTCAGGGCCATGCTTAATTTTGGCCAGTTCAGGCTTACATTTGCTGTTTACGCCGGTTTTTTTTACAGTATTTTTAAGAACTATCCGGTTTTTTTCTATATTTTCAAAGCCTTGGTCATTTATATGGTTTTGTTTTTATGGGGCAGGCAGGCTTATAAGATCACAAAGAGGCGGCTGACAGTTCTCCTGTTTATGGGCATTTCTCTTTCTTTTCATTATTTGTATGATGCCTTCTTTTATCTTTCTTCCCATGAATTTTTAGGGCTTTTCTTTGTTGCTTTATCATTTAATTTTTTTCTTCAGAACCTGGAATCCATTCTCGGTGGCGATTTCAGCCAAAATCATGACAAGCCAAAGAATTACTCTTTAAAAAGTTATGCATTAGCTGTATTTTTTCTTTTCTTGGCATACGGCTCGAAAGAGCAGTTTACTTCCTGCGGCCTGGCCTTTGGTTTTTCTTATTTATACCTGGCCTTTAAGCTGCGCAAAGAAAAATGTTCCATAACTCTCCTGCAACTGGGCCTGCTTTTGATAATAGGCACCTTTGCTTACGGTGCAGCCCTGTTAAATATTGTCAAATCTCACTACACCTCAACCTATGCCTTTAACCCTGCAAAATTTGTTTCTACTTTCAAAAATTGGTTAAAAAAAGATTTTATTAACCATTTACCCTGGATAGGAGCTGTAATATTTATTACAAACATCTGCCAGAGACGGGCAAGACCAGCATCAAAATCTAAACCTTTGGCCTTAAAGAAGCAATGGGCTGTTTGTTTGTCTTTATCTTTTTATATCTTTTTTCTTATAGTGCTTCTGCCCTGGAACACCATAAGCTACTACGCAACCCCTTTTGCTGTATTTTTTGCCTTTTTTGCTGTTTTGATCATTTCCCAGCCGGTATTGAACTGTAATTTGAAATTTCAGGCTTTTATTGTCATATCAGCTATGATTTTTAATCAGCTGGTATGTGAATATGCCCTGGCTAGAGAATCTTCTTATCAGCGCGATACTGCCGGGTTGCTTAAATGGCTTAAAAAGGATGATTCTATACGTAACATCCCAGCAGGTTATAGTGTGCACAGTAATGCTGCTGAGCCGGCTGGAGCTATAACCAGGCTTGCTAATATGAAATGGAACTTGGGAATAGAGTCTTTTGTTTTTTCGGTAAATCCCGACAGGCCTGTTGAAGAAAAAGAAGCAAAGTATTATCTTTACAGCCCGAGATTTCAAAAAATAAATATGGGCCGGCTTAAAAATTGGAATATAGTCTTTTTTAATGACAACTGGGTCATGTTTAAAAGGCCTTAAATTTCTTTTTTATGATTTATTTTGTTTTACCTGTTTTTAACGAAGCAGAAAATATCGGCGAGCTGGTCAAAGGGTTGAGACTGATTATGAAGGATATAGATTATAGAATAATCGCCGTAAATGACGGAAGCACAGATGATTCTTTAGCTATCCTTAAAAAGTTAAAAAAAGCCAAAGATGATATAACAATAGAGAATTTTATTATCAATATGAATATAGGCGCTGTTTTCTCAACAGCTATAGATTCAGCCTTAAAGCAGTCAGACTCAGATGATGATGTGCTTGTTGTTTTAGAGAGCGATCAGACAAGCGAATTAAACCTTATAAGCAGCCTTATCAAAGAAATCCAAGAAAAGGGTAATGATGTGGCTGTTGCTTCAAGATATGCGCCAGGCGGCGGCTACAGAAACTTTCCAATGCACCGGCGGGTTTACAGTTTTTGCGCTAATTTCTTTTTAAGAATGGTTTTTCCTATTGGCAGCAAGGTCAGAGACTATACGATTTTCTTGAGGGCCTATAAGATGAGTGTTTTTTATCCCTTGGTTGAGCATTTCAGCATATTTGGTATTTTTCAGACTCAAGGGTTCATAGCCAACTCAGAGCTTTTAATTAAAATATCAATGTTCAGCAAAAAGATCAGCGAAATACCTTTCGTCTACGATTATGGAAAGAAGGTTGGCAAAAGCAAGATGAGGATAATCGGCACTATCAATGAATATTTTGTCTTTACCAGGTATATGAGGCAGATCATAGAAAAATCTAAAAGCCTTAGGGCGGGTATAGATGCAGAAAGGTCAGACTAAAGATTTTAGCTGGGACAGTTATTTTAAACGGGAAAAGAAAAGCTTTTTTCAGAAGCTTCTTTCATTCCATAGAAGGGTTTTTATAGCACCCAGCCTAAAATATTATTGCGATAAATATTTCTCTCAGGAAGGACTGTTTCTTGAAGCCGGAGCAGGAACTTCCCAGAGTTCAGCTTTGTTAAAAAGTTCAAAACGCAAACTTATAGCCCTTGATCTTAATCATTATGTCCTCACCGAGCACAATCTCTTGGATTATAAGGTGCAGGCAAATATTTTGAGTCTTCCTTTCCGGGATAAATGCTTACAAGGTATATGGAACCTTGGAGTTATGGAGCACTTAACTGATGATGAGATAGTAAAAAGCTTAAAAGAATTCAAAAGAGTTTTAGAAGATGAAGGCGTAATCTTATTGTTCTGGCCGCCGTATTTTGCCTTACATGAGGTTTTATTGAATCTTTTTAGTTGGCTATCGGAAAAAATATTCGCCAAAAAGTTTAATTTTTTTCCCGACGAGATAAACCTTTACAGCAATAAAAATAAATTGGAGACTTTTTTAGACCAGGCAGGGTTAAAATTAAAAAATCTTCATTTCAGCATAAGGGATATTTTTTCATACATGGTGGTGGCAGCGGAAAAAAATAATTGAGCATAATGATATATATATTATTACCTTTATATTCTTCCCAAAATCAGATCAATGACGTTATTGCCGATTTGGCAGATATCTTTTCGGGCCAGGATTATAAAATAATTGCTGTTAATGACGGCAGCCATAAAGACCCCAGCTTTCTTAAAGGCAGCCTAGAAGCAAATGATGTTATT
>JAFGHG010000069.1 GCA_016939345.1 Candidatus Omnitrophota bacterium | reverse complement strand
ATTTTTTCTTTATGTCTCACGCCGAAGCGATGCTCTTCATCTATTATCAGCAAGCCCAAGTCTTTAAAATAAACATCTTCAGAAAGAAGCCTGTGCGTGCCGACAATAATATCGACCTTCTGCTCTTTTAACCTCTGCAGGGTAACCTTTTGCTCTTTCTGGCTCCTAAAACGTGAAAGCATATCAACTGTAAAAGGAAAATCCTTCAATCTTTTTTTAAGATTAGTAAAGTGCTGAAAAGCTAAAATCGTTGTCGGGACCAGAAAGGCAACCTGCTTATGGCCGCTTACCGCCTTAAAAGCCGCCCTCATAGCTACTTCAGTTTTGCCGTAACCAACATCACCGCAGACAATCCTGTCCATGCATGACTCAGACTGCATATCTTTTTTAACGTCTATTGTGGCTTGTCTCTGGTCCTCAGTTTCGGTATAAGGAAAACTTTTTTCGAATTCCTCCTGCCAGTTATCGTCCTCGGGGAAAACATGGCCACCGATTATTTTTCGCTGTGCTTCCCGCTTTAAAATACCCAGAGCAAATTCTTTGATCCCTCTTTCTACTTTTTCCTTAATTCTCTGCCATTCTCTAGTCCCAAGGCGAGATAACTTGGGTCGTTTGCTGGCAAAGTTGGTATACTTTTGTATAAGGTGGGCATCTTCTTTAGAAACGTAAATCTTATCACCTTTCTCATATTCTATCTCATAATAATAATCTTCTCTATCTTTTACCTTTAGCCTGGTAATACCCCTGAACCTGCCGATGCCATGGCGGCTGTGCACTATGTAATCGCCTTTCTTGATCTGCAAAAATGCCTCTAAAGGCAGATCCTCGTTTCTGTATTTGCGGGCCTTTTTAAAATGAGGGATTATGATCATTAAATCATAATCAGTAATTTTTCTTTTTAAAACCTTGTCATATGTATAGATCCTTGTAATATTATCATATTCCCATTCTATCCTAACCGGATAATTAAAGTTTACCGGAAAAACTTCGAGGATGTCGCCGATGACAGAGAAATCGCCTTCATCCCAAACCTGAGAAACTCTTTGATAATCTAAAGAAGCCAGCTTAGAAGTAACTTCCTCTAAAGATATTTTTTTGTGTTTGTAGATTTTGAATGTTTCAAACACGGGATTTTTTAAAAAGAAGCACAAGAGGCGAAGCTATATAGATCGATGAATATGTCCCGGCGATAATACCCACAATAAGGGCAAAAGAAAAGCCTTTTAAAGCTTCCCCCCCTAGAATAAAAATTGTCACAACCACCGCTAAGGTAGTTAAAGAAGTTATAAGAGTACGGGATAGGGTATTATTAATAGCAGTATTGACCACGTCTTTTAACGGAGATTTATGCATCCGCGGAGATATTTCTCTGATGCGGTCATAGATTACAATTGTATCGTTGATTGAATAGCCGGCTATCGTCAAAAGGGCTGTTACCGTAAGCAGGCTGATCTCATAATTAAAAAAGCATAAAAAACCTAGGGTTATGAGAACATCATGGAAAAGGGCTAAAACCGCTGCCAGGGCAAAATCAAAGTGCTTGAAGCGAAAAGCCACATAAATTAAAATCCCCAAAAGGGAAAGAATTATTGCAAAATAAGCTTTTCTGCGCAGTATCTTACCCACAGTCGGACCGATAGTGGTGTTTTCAAGCTCTTCGACCTGCTGGAATTTTTCCTTAAGAGTCTTAGAAAGAGAAGATGAGATGTCATCTTCGCTTCTTACCCTGATTGCTCCGGGTATATCTTTAAAATCCTGGATTTTTAAGCCGGTATAGCCTTTTTCGCTTAAAAAACTCCTTAACTGATCAATTTCCGCTGGAGGGGTTATTTTATATTCTAAGATCTGTCCGCCTTTAAAATCGACCCCGAAGAATTTATCTTGATTGGAGTAAAAATAGACCATACCGGAAAAGATCAGGATAAGTGAAAGCACGATAGTTACGCCAGTGGCCTTCACAAAATTTATATGAGATGAAGGGACAATAGACAGCATCGGCATTTTTTTAAGACGAAGATCAATAAGCAATGAGAATATAGTCCTGCCTACGAAGACCGAGGTAAATATGCTTGAGACTATACCAAAGGATAAAGTAGTGGCAAAGCCTTTTATCGGTCCGGTGCCGAATATGTACAAAAACAAGGCTGCTATCAAAGTAGTTATATTGGCGTCGATTATGGTTGTTTTGGCCCGGTTGAAACCATTTTTTACGGCGACACTCAAAGGTTTCTTTATCTCCAGCTCTTCGCGTATACGCTCAAAAATTAAAACATTGGCGTCAACTGACATGCCCAGGGTTAGGATCATGCCTGCTAAACCAGGTAAAGTCAGAGTGCCTCGAAAGAGATGAAGGCCGGCAAGAATAAAAAGGAGATTTAAAGCAAGGCAGATAACCGCGATAAAACCGCCGAGTAAATAATAAATAAGGACAAAAACGACGACTATTGCCGCCCCAAGCATGATAGAATTTATTCCTCTTTCAATTGAATCTGAACCAAGCAACGGCCCAACGCTGCGTTCTTCTTCGACTTTCAAGGGTATGGGTAGAGAACCGGAATTAAGAACTGATGTGATCATACGGACTTCTTCCATGGAAAAACGCCCGGTTATCTCTGCATTACCGCTTAATATGGGCTCGCGGATCTCGGGCGGACCACTTTTTATCACACCATCCAACAGTATTGCCAGGCGTCTCTTTGTGTATTCCTGAGTCACTTTGGCAAATTTTTTAGTTCCTTCGGAAGTAAACCTTAGGCTGACCTTTGCTCCTCCTAATTGATCGTAGCCTATAAAGCTTTCAGCCAAATCTGAACCTACGATTTTAGGTTCCTTTTCCAATAAAAACTTCTCTTCTCTTTCTTCTCCATCTTCAGTATGACGATAGGACTTAAGCTCGTAACCCTCAGGCACATCGCCGCTAAGGGCTTGTCCGATTAAATTCTCGTCGTCTACAACAAGTTTAAACTCCAGATTCCCTATTTGCTTAAGCTTATCGATCATTTCCCTGTCTACCATGCCAGGGACTTGAACAAGTATTTTATTGTCATGCTGCAGCTGGATGGACGTTTCCTTGACCCCATAGGCATCGATTCTATTCCTGATTTTTTCAACAGCAGCGTTAATATCGCGCTCCTGTTCTCGCCAGGACTTGCTGGAGGAATCTACTTTAAGCAATACCGACATCCCTCCTCTAAGATCAAGGCCTAAATTGACCTTATCTTTTAAGGGGAATACATAAACTATACTTATCCCGATAAGGGCCAGGATTAGCAAAAATCTGATTTTTAAATCGCTGCGTTTTATCATTGCCTTGCCTTTTTAACTTGAGCGACTGCCAGCTTATCTATGTCTATTTTTGTATTTTCATCTATTCTAAGAGAAAATGTTGTATCTTTTACGCCTACTATAGTCCCGTGTATACCGCCAGAAGTCACGACCTCATCATTTTTTTTGAGGCCGGCTATCAACAACTCATGTTCTTGCTGGCGTTTTTTTTGTGGTCGTATAAGAAAAAAATAAAAAATTAT
>JAFGHG010000068.1 GCA_016939345.1 Candidatus Omnitrophota bacterium | reverse complement strand
GGCTTAAGAAACGAAAAGAAATGGATGAAAGAAAGATGAGAAAAGTTAAGCAACGAGGGGAAAAGATTTTATACATACGATATGATGATGATATCAATAAAGAATATTTAAAAGGGAAAATAATATCTATAATTCGGAATGATGGATAACTAATATTTTTAGTAAATATATAAGGAGTTAAGGGAAAACGCACTTTATGCGTTTTAGGGTTACCTTAAAAGGGTGGGGATATAGGAATATTCCGCTACTGCGGAATAAAAGGATGACGAAGACGCCTGCCACTGGCAGGCTTTTTCCTTTTTAGAGAGCTTTCTATGCCCCGATGAAATCGGGGCAAGACTGCCACGATGGCAGGCGACTGAGGAAGACTTTGAAAAACCACGTAGGTCGCCGAAGGCGGACGGAACAAATCAGCTACCACGCTGGGCTTTCACCACGATGAGGCTGCCCCCTTGCCACTGGCTACCAAATTACCGAACCCCCCCCAAGATGGAAATTACTTGTCTTATAGACAATATAAATATATAATTAAACCACGTTATTTAACAAGGTGGCAAGGGGGCGGACTCTTCCCGAGCAAAAATATCTCTTAAAAAATTTTTCGGCGGCGGCAAAGAAAAAATAATTGTTTCTTTCTTATTTCTTTATATTTTTGCGAGGGAGAGGACGCAGGGACGTATTTCTGCCGGATTCGGCAGAAATACAGGACCGTAGCCGAATACTATTGCATCAGCGATCACCTTCGGCTGCATAAAAGGTTCGGACTTCGTCCCCTATACACCGCCATTTTTTTGGCTTTGCCAAAAAATGGCGAGACCTCGCCCGCCGCAAAGCGGCGAGGCGGGTTGTGGACGCGAACCCAAGAGTTTAGGAATCACAAGCAATGAATGTTGTATCTTCAATCACATTAGATAATATTGAGCTAACGAGGATATTTTTTGCCCTTACAACGTTATTAATTTCCGCTCATTTCTTCGGATATTTATTTCATAAATTTAAACTTCCAAAAGTAATAGGCGAGATTTTTGGCGGTTTTTTATTAGGACCTACCGTATTAGGGTATCTTTTCCCGCAGGTTCACAATTGGTTGTTTAATGCTTTTGCGGAAGAAGGGAAACTGATTTCATTAGTATACTGGTTTGGTTTGATTTTGCTAATGTTCGTATCCGGTTTTGAAATACAAAAGAAATTCAGCGCAGAAGACAAGAAGATGGTTGGTGCCATCATTCTCGGGGCAACGGTTATTCCGTTTATAGCAGGCTGGATTGCGCCATCCATGCATGATTTTTCACCCTATTTGGGCTCTAAAAATAATATGCTTGCTCTGCAAATTGTCATTGCGATTGCAGTGGCTGTTACATCTATACCGGTAATTTCAAAAATATTTATTGATCTTAATGTGCTTCATACGCATTTTGCCAAGGTAGTATTAGCCGCCGCTACTATACAGGATATTATATTGTGGATTGCATTGGCCATTGCGACAGGATTGGTTAGCAGCGCTACTGCAATGTCATTTACTAGCATAACTTCTTCAGTGTTTATTACGGTTGCTTTTTTTGTTTTGGCTTTTACTTTCATGCCAAAAGTGATTAATTTTGGAAACTCTTTAAAATATAATCTGTTAATAAAATCATCAGTAGCAGGCTATGTTTTATTTATCTGTTTTCTTTTTTCTGCGCTTGCCAGCATATTGAATGTGAATATCGTTTTTGGAGCATTTCTTGCGGGCATCGTTATCGGGTTAATGCCCAATGAAAAGTTTGAAAAAGAAAAGAATCACATCCGGGAAATAGGGTTAGCTTTTTTCATTCCAATTTATTTCGCTATTGTTGGATTGAAATTGGATTTAATCCGGCATCTTGACTTGGGGTTCTTGCTTTGGTTTTTAGTTTTTTCATCTTTCTTTGAAATATCCGGCACAATGCTGCTCGCAAAAGCTATTAAGAAGGACTGGTTATCGAGCTTTAATTTAGGCGTTGCCATGAACACAAGGGGAGGGCCCGGGATAGTTCTTGCAACGGTTGTTTTTGATCTTGGCATAATCAATGAAACGTTTTTTGTAACGCTTGTCTTGGCGGCTGTCATTACTTCGCTGGCAGCAGGGTATTGGTTTAAATATGTACTGTCAAAAGGGTGGGATTTACTAAAAATTGCTTAAATAAGGAAGTTCCCCGGTAATTGGCAATATCCTTTTTTACTTGCATCAGGACAGTCCTTGGTTCCTCTCCGCCGAAATCAAAGCGGGAATGCTTTGAAAAAACTCAATAGGTTTCATCTGGCCCTTTCTTACCGCCAGAAGATTTCTGGCAAGCTGGACCTTAGGGTCTACATTACTTACTACAAGAGCACCCATACCGGCTATCTGAAATTTATCGTCTGCTGCTGCAGAATCGCCGGAAATATACTTTGAAAAGGCTTTTAGCTCTTCTATGTCGGTTTCGTTAAAAGCTTCTTGAGCTATTAAGTGAGGAGTTAAAAGAGAGAGCTGGATTACGATTATTGAGGCTATTGAGAAAAAAAGTCGCATTGTATACCCCTTTTTTAATATATAACTTCATATATCAGGCAATCTGCAGATAAACCGGGTTAGAACCTGCATCTGAAGCAGCTTATTATCGCAATGGGATTTCTTTTTGTGAAGTTAATTTAATAATGCTTTAATACCTTAGTCAATCCCTTGCCATTATCACGGCAAAATGATAAGATTATTTCATGAAAAAATTCCTGAGCGTTGTTTTAGTCCTTATTTTTCTCACCGGCTGTTCAACTGTTGCCGGCATAACTCACCGTTTTGAAAAAATTGATTATTCCGACGGCATCAATGAGGTTGAAGCCGTAATTATCGCTCAGCATCATTTGATTTCAAGCGAGCATAAAGACCATTACGTTTCTTCGTTCCCTGAGATAATAGAAAAAGACGATTACTGGGTGGTGGCATTTACCTTTCGCCTGACATCTTCATTTAGCCGCAATTATGCCCGGACATGGTACAGTGTCTATGTGGATAAAAAGTCAGGAGAAGTCATCGATTATGCTATTTATAAAGGCACTGGTGTTGGCTGGGGCATGCGCGAAGATAAATGATTTTTTTAAAACTTCTATTTTTATCATCAACCGGTTTTTTGATCTGGCGTTTTAATCAGAAGATCTTAAAATACCTTTCTGTTTTGCTGCTGCTTGAGCTGACGGCCTGCTTTTTACTTCTGGCTCTTACCGGTTATCAGTTTTTCATTGTTTTACTGCCGATAATCTCATCATATTTTTTTGCCGGCCTTTTGTCAAAAGATGAGGGGCTTATTGATAAGCTGAATATCTGGTTTCTGATCCTGGTTTGCCAGGTTATTCTTATCGGCGAATCCCTGTCTTTGCTTACAGCCATAAACGGCCACAGTTATCTTGCGGCAACGATTCTTATATTCCTGGTCAGTTTTTTTACAGTAAAAGATAAAAAGCAATCAGCCTTAGATGATTGGGCTCAATTTAAGGAGTATAAGTCAAAGCTGATAATTTTACTTAAAGAAAATCAACTGCTTTCTTTTTTCATGGCTGTTTTTTTGATATCTTTGATCTGGAGGATATTCTTGATATTATATGTTCCTCCAAACAGCTGGGATGCAATGACTTATCACTTATCAAGAGTAGCTTATTGGCTTCAAAACGGTTCAATAAAGCATTTTTTTACCCATTACTGGGGCCAGGCAGTCAATGCTCCTAATACCGAATTTTTATACCTCTGGATGATGGTCGGCTCAAAGCTTGACCGTTTCTGCGGATTTGTCCAGTTCAGCTGTTATCTTCTTTCCGGCACCCTGCTTTTTATATGTCTCCGCCGATATTTAAAGACAGCAATCGCAGCCTCTTTATTTATTGTGCTTATCTGGTATTCGTTTCCTTTGATGGTTGCACAAAGCACATCAACCCAGAATGACCATGTTGTTGCTTACTTTATCATGTTCAGCCTGGTTTATTTCCTTTTAAGAAAAGAAAGCTTGAATAAGCGTTTGGCGCTTTCAGCAACGGCCTTAGCTGTATCAGCAGGTGTAAAGATAACATTTGTTTTTTATCTGCTTCCTTTTGCATTAATTTTGTTTATCTTTTTTCTAAAAGATAAAATCAGCCTGAGGAAAATTTTTTTCTGGGCCCTGGTTTTTTTAACTGCCTTTTTATTACTAAGTTCATATAACTATATCCTTAACTATCTAGATTACGGAAATTTCTTAAGTTCAAGACAGGGAGTGCATAATCATAGTATCGAGTCAATAAGTTTTAAGGGTTTTAGTTCTACATTGGCAAAACATTTATTTAACCTTATAACTAACCAAAGCGGTTTAAGATTTTATTTGGGAAATTTCGCTTATGATTATTGCCGATTTATTGCAGCTACCGGCGAAAACCTTTTTAATAAATTTAACATACCAGCCAATATGCCCGGAGTTTCTAGTTTAACTTGG
>JAFGHG010000067.1 GCA_016939345.1 Candidatus Omnitrophota bacterium | reverse complement strand
TTTTTGGTCATGGTTCGCTGCTAGATCGCCTTCCCCAAAGGTTTTTGGAGGTTAAAAAAAGCATATCTCTTTATATCAAACGTGAGATAGCTTTTGATATAGCCGATGACCTTTTGCTTATCGATATGGCTAGGGCATTGTCCCAAAATTCCAGCAGTGTTTTATATAACATTGATTTAACACTTCTTTTAGATAAAAAAAATTACTGGTCAGAGTATGTTTTTCGCTATGCAGATTCCAATAAGGTCAAATTTTATTCAATAAAGCACTTTGCTCATAAAGCAAACCGGACAGTGCAATTCTTTTATCATTTTTTCAGGACTATAGCAGAGTATTTATGTTCTTTTTTCATGCTGTCACCGGATATTTCTAAAAACAAGGAAAACAAAATAGGCCTGCCTTATTACCATTTTCCCAACTTTATCGAGGTTTTAAATAAGAGAAATTACTATTTGTTCTGGCTGCGGGAATCCCAGATAGACCCCAGAAGGATTATTATTTATTCTGACGGGCCTATTGATATAGACCTAAATGAAAAAGAAAAACTTGATAAAAAAGGCATAAAAGCACTGGCCTGCAACTGGCTTTTTAAAAAAATACCCAAATATATAAAAAAACATAAGCCCGGTCCGGGATTGATGGTCTTATTAATGAAGAATTTATCTTTATCATTGAAACTTTTATTTTCTGCCCGCAGCCGTGCAGATTTTTCCTTATGCCAGATTATTTCAGTATTATTGATAAGACTCCCTTACTGGCAGGATTTTTTTGAAGTACAGAATATAAAGATAAAATTTCGCTGGCATGCTCATTTTTCCCACCGCGAGATTGCTGCAAAGCTCTGCGGCGCAGCCACAGTGAGTTATCATTATTCAAATGTCTCAGAAGCTACCATAGATTTGACCAGCCAGTGCATAGACGATGTTTATTTTGTCTGGGGCAAAGAGCATCAGAGGTGTTTTATCAATAAGCATTCGGATATAAAAAATATTATCCATTCCGGATATATTTTTGATTACACTTTCAAAGCCTTTAAAGATAAGGCAGATTCGCTTAGAAATCAGCTTGCTGGTAAAGGAGTAAGATTTGTAATAAATCTTATGACCGAAAATATCGTAGGTATTCGCAGAAGCGGTATGCTTCAATTTTGCCGGGCCCTTTTTGATTTTATACTTAAAAATAAAGATACAGGTCTTATTATAAAGCCCAAGATGCGGCTTACTAAAAACATCCTTGATAACAGCCGGGAAACTGGCCAGCTTTCTCGAGAGCTTCAGCAGGAAGGCAGATTAATATTTTTAGACAGCTCAAAATATCCGGTAGAAGCTGCTAAATCTTCAGATTTGTCTATCGGTGTTTTTGCTGATTCCACAGCATCCCTTGAATGCGTATTAGCCGGAATACCAACGGTAATATATGAGTGTTGTTTCGGCGAACATATGGATCATCCTTATTACCGTGAGTATAGAAATAAAATAATTTTTTACGATATAAATGAGCTTTTAAAGACAATAACTGCTTATAAACAGAATAAGCAATCCTGCAGTGGTTTTGCCGACTGGTCTTCGATAATAAAAGAAAGAGATTCTTTTTGCGACGGCCTGGCCAATATAAGAATAGGCGGATACATAAAAGGCCTTCTTAATCAATTTGATTCCGGGCTTTTAAAGGATAATGCTATTGAAAAGACAAACAGCCTTTATGCAGATAAATTCGGCCAAGACAAAGTGGTGGTCTTATCATGAAAGAAAGTTTTCTGAAAAAAATAATTCTTATATGTCTTTTTTTTGCTGACACAGAGTTTCTCTCCCGCTCTATTGGTTTTCGCGAGGCCAATGCCAAGATATTTTGGATATTTAAAAATCTCAATAAATTATGGGAAGATGCTTTTGGCCAGGAATTTTTTAAGCCTGAATACAGCGAACAGAAGATGATTTTCAATGACCGGCTTGATTATTTCGGTATTATCTGGAAATGGTCTATAAGTGGTAAGCTGACTAATGTTTATCTGCAGCAAATTTACCTTGAAAAAGCGAATATAGAGCTTAATCAACATTTGGAAAACTATATAAAGAGAAACCCTATGGAGTGTCTGAAGTTATTGCTGAGAGTAGCCAAGAGAAGTATGAAAAAATTTCCTAAAACCATTGTAAAAGGCCTCCTGGATAATTTTGACCTGAAACAGGATCTTTCTTATCAAAAGACTTTCCAAGAGATAAAGTCTTATGCTAAAGAAAAAAGGTTCGGAACAGCTGTTGGTTTTAACTGGAGCTACCAGCTTAATTACTTTAAACCGATCATGCAGGAATTTTATAAAAATAACACGCCTGTTATTTACATCTGCGAAGCTTCAAGAACAGAGTTTATTGAAAAAGATTATTTTGGTCTTTATAAGGTTAAACTTCCTACACTCAAAGAGGTGTTTAAGGATAAGGCTTTACTTATTCAATATAAAGATGACTTAAGCCGCTTGAGATCAAGGATTTGGCAGTCAAAGGTAAAGCCGATATATAAAAGCTTCATTGTAAACAAACTTTTATCCGGCCACCTGAAACGTTACTATAAATTAAGGTTTTTTATTGATAGCTACTGCCGGAGGCTTAATACAGCTTTTTTATTCGCCTTATCGGAAAGATTTGATTTTCAGAGAATAATGCAGATAAATTGTCAGAATAAAAATATACCCACTTTTACTTACGAACCAAGCTTTAATGCCGCGGATATCATCAAACAATGGTTTTATTTTTCAGAATATGTGTTGTTTTCCAATCAGCGCCGGGCCAAAATAGCAGAAAAGGAAGGTTTTTCTGCCAAACGCCTGTTTGCTGTCGGTTCAACCCTGGCTGATTGTTATGTTTTGGACAACCAGAAACATGCTGATAGCATTAAACAAGCCATTAATGTTTTGATCTTGACTAAGCCTAAACGCAAAACCGCCTCCAGTAATGATCCGGTAATCGAAGCAGCTCTCCAAACCCTTCAAAGTCAGCAAAACAATTATCATTGCCTGATCAAACCTCATATCGGAGATACTGATCAGTACCTGCGTTTTATTGAAAAATATAAAGATAAAGTCAAGGTCTTAAACCGAAGCCTTGCTCTTTATGATTGCGTTCCTGATGCCGATCTCATAGTTTCCTGCGGGATGAGCGGAGCTATATTAGAATGTTTGCCCAGCAAAAAGCCGATCCTGGTGGTCGATACGACAAAGACCTCAGATAAAAGCCTTTTATACCGGCAAGATTTGGTTAAAATTATACCTTTATTTGGAAATCTAGATGATTTTAAAACTTATTTAAGGGGATTTTTAGATGACTTTTCTGATTCCAGATTAAAGAGAAATCTGGATATTCCCCAGTCAGTAATCGATGACTTTTTCTATTCACTTGACGGAAAAACTGCGCAGAGAGTATCGGATTTCGTCTTATCAAAAGTTTAGAGCATATGAAGCTAAGTTTTGTTGTTTCGATATCGCAGACTGAATTTGAAGCAGTTGCCCAGGGACCCTGGAAATCCAATATAGATTATCTGGCAAGTCTTGGCTATGAGGCAGTTGAACTGGCGATAAGAGAAGCAGCTAATATAGATAAAAGAGAGCTTAGTGATTATTTATCTTTCAAAGAATTAAAAGTATCAGCCCTTGGTACAGGACAGATTTATCTTAAGGAAAACCTTTCGCTTTCCAGCAAAGAGGATGAAATCAGAGAAAAGGCTGTAAAAAGGATCCATGAGCATATTGATTTAGCAAAAGAACTGCAAACCAGCGTGATAATCGGCTTGATCAGGGGCGGGATTTTTGATTACAGCCAGAGGCAAAGATATGAGAGCCTTTTCTTAGACAGCCTTTCAGAAATATGTGCCTATGCTGCAAGTAAAGGAGTGAACATATTGCTTGAGCCCATAAACCGATACGAAACAGCCCTTTTGCCGACTTTAGAATCAGCAGCGAAAACAATATATAAGCTGAAATATAACTGCCTGGGGATATTAATGGATACTTTCCATATGAACATCGAAGAAAAAGATATATCTGAATCTATTTTAAAATTCGCTTCCTTGATAAAACATGTGCATTTTTCCGACAGCAACCGTCTGGCCCCGGGTCAGGGGCACATTGATTTTTGCAAGGTGCTTGATGTATTAAAAAAAATCGGCTATGAAAAATATATATCTTTTGAAATACTGCCTAAACCTGATTTTAAGTCAGCGGCCAAGGATTCATTAAGCTATATCAGAAAAATTTTAGAAAAGGAGAGGATATGAGTAGATTTCATGAACAGGTAGTTTTAAACCAGGGATTCAATAAGATTGTCAAAGCCGACAAAGGTTTTAAGTTTATCAATACTTTTTCGATATTAAAGCTTGATGAAGAAAACAGCTATGATGATTTTGATACAGATAAGGAGGCTGCACTGGTAATATTAAGCGGCAGTTGCACTTTAACTTCAGGAAGCAACACTTGGCCTGGTTTAGGTAAGCGCGAAGATGTATTTTCAGGATTACCAACCTGTATTTATATACCGCCTGACAATAAATATTCGATTTCATCAAAAAAAGCTGAAGTGGCAGTTTGCAAGACTTTTTGCAGCGAAGCGCATACAAGGTCTATAACAATCATAAACCCTGAGGATGTAAAAATAAATCAGGTCGGCCGCGATAACTGGTCAAGAGAAGTAAGAATCATGATCGGACCTAAATCCCTATCTAAAAATATGATAATTGGAGAGACTTTAAACCCTGCCGGAAACTGGTCCGGGACTCCGGCCCACAGGCACGAAAAGGATAACTTACCCCATGAATCACTCCATGAAGAGCTATATTATTTTAAGACCGATAAGCCTCAAGGCTGGGGTATTGAGCGTATATATTCAAAAGAGCGAAACATCAATGAATTGATTTATCTTGGACAGAACAGTGTTACCTATATGCCTTTTGGCAACCATCAGATAGTGGCAGCGCCGGGTTATAACCTGTATTATCTGTTTTTTCTTGGCGGTTTGGGTAATACCCTGGCTGGATATGAGGATGAGGAACATAACTGGATAAAACAGGAGGCTTGATTTATGAAAGATATTTCCTTAAAAGATAGAGAAAACAATCTTTGTCTGGTAACAAGAGCAGATTATAAGCGCAGCGTCAAGGCTGCTGATCTTGTAATTGAGAAGAAAGGATTAACTGTAATGGCCGGTCCCTGTACAGTTGAAAGCAAAGATCAGATATTTGATATTGCCAGAGCTGTAAAAGAGGCTGGAGCTGCAATGCTAAGAGGAGGAGTATTCAAGCCTTTAACTTTTCCTTATGGCGACCCCCTGGCCCAGCCTGATTCAGGAAGCAGTCAGCAAAAAGCAGACCGTAAAAGAATTCTTTCAAAAAATGAGCTTTTTCAAAAAGCTGAAATACGTCTGGGCTATTTAAAAGAAGCCGGACAAAAATACGGCTTACCTGTTATATCAGAAATACTTTATGCTGATAGCATTGATATGATGTCTGAATATGTGGATATGTTTCAGATCGGATACCGGCATATGTTTAATATGGACCTTATTGAAGTGCTGGCTAAAGCTTCAAAATCGGTAATGATAAAACGTCATTACGGAGAAAGCCTGCGTTCATTGCTGGGGGTTGCCGAACATTTTGAAGCCAGAGGCAAGCATGATTTTGTTTTTTGCGAAAGAGGCGTAAGCGTGCCTCATACCCACAATATTGAGTCAAGGGCAGTGCTCGATATCCAGGCAATTCCGGCTTTAGATGAATATGCGCCGAGTGTGCCGGTAATAATCGATCCAAGCCATGCTACTTTTAAAAGAAGGTATGTTGAAGCCATGTCCTTGGCAGCTATAGCTGCCGGTGCATCAGGGCTGCTTATAGAGGTCCATCCCGATCCTGATAAGGCCTGGGTCGATCCTTTGCAGGCTTTAGGCTTTAAAGATTTTGAAAAACTGATGAAAAAATTAAACAAAATAAAAGAGGTAATCCGTTAAAACATGGATAGAGCAAATGCAAAAATCTTAGCGGTCATTCCTGCCCGGTCCGGCTCAAGCAGAATACCTAATAAGAATATAAGAAGATTAGCTGATAAACCTTTGATAGCTTATATTATCGAGACAGCCAAAAAATCGAAATTTATCGATAAGCTTATACTATCAACCGATGACCAGCAGATCACAGACATCGGGATCTCTTTTGGTATTGATATTCCTTTTTCAAGGCCTGATGAGCTTTCAAGCGCCAAAGCTCCTTTGATAATGGTAAATAAACATGCTTATAACTATTTCAAGGAAAAAGGTGAAAATTTTGATGCAGTTCTGTCGCTTCAGGCGACAAGCCCCTTCCTAAAACCGCAGACAATAGATGAGATGGTAGATTTATGGAGAAAAAGCGGTTGTGACGCTGTTGCTGCTATAGCTAAAGTAACTCAAGCCCATCCTTTTATTACAAAAAGGATTGATCATGAGTTAAAGATCACTAATTTTTGCCCATTGGACAAAGATGTTATCGTCGGCGGAAGCCAGAAGCGCGAAACAGCCTATTATTTGACCGGAGGGGCGTATCTGCGTTCTAAAAGTCTTCTCGAGTCAGATATAAGCGAGGGGCATTGTCTGGGAAGAGATTCCCGGGGAGTGCTGGTAAGCGATATGGAGGCAGTAGACATAAATGAAGAGATAGATTTTAAATTTGCCGAGTTTATTCTTAAAGAGGGGATATTAGTTTAATGAAGATATTGCTTTGTAATCCAAAAAACGATCAAGGCACAAAGCATTCACGAAAAGGAATGTATGCGCCTTTGGGGATATTGTCCATAGCCACTTATATTAAAAATAACCTGGGCGGTGATGTTTCTATCGATGTCTGCGACGAGGACATAGAAGTCTTGGATATTGCCCGCTTTGGCAATTATGATTTAGTCGGTTTTTATGCCACAACCTTTAATTACGGCCAGGCAGCAGAGTATGCTTATTTTGCCAAGGATTACGGCTGTCTTACTGTCCTGGGCGGGCCTCATGCTTCGGTCTTAGCTGATAAGATAATGGCTAATAAAAGATGTTTTGACTACATAATCAAATTTGAGGCTGAGATCCCCTTTTTGCAATTACTAAAACACTTGCTGAATATAGGAAAAGTTTCTTTAGAAGACATTGTCAATCTGGTTTACAGGTCCAAATCCGGCGAGCCCGTAAGCAACAAAGGTTCTTTAGTAAACGACTTAATGGAATTACCCATACCTTCTAGAGATTTTGTCGATTTTAATAGATACATCAAGAATTGTCAGGATATGTACCCTCAAAAAGAAAATTTTCTAGCCGGCTCGATATATTCCTGTAAAGGCTGTTCCTGGAGGGATAAGACCGGAGGGTGTGTTTTTTGCGCCAGACTTGAACAAGGCCTTCGTTTTAGAGATATTGACCAGATTTGGTCCGAAATAGAACTTTTAAAAGACAAATACTCCATAAATTCTATCTGGGATATTTCAGATGACAACCTCAACAATAAGGAATGGTTTAAAAAGTTTGTGGACAGCCGGCCGAGAAGCTGTCAAAACATAAGTTTTTTTATTTACAGCCGGGTCAACATGATACAGCCGCAAATGATACCCCTGTTTAAGGAATTAAATGTTGAAGAGGTCTTCTTAGGGGTTGAAAGCGGAGACAATTCCCTGCTTAAGAAGTCATTTAAGGGCCAGAGCAGGGATTCTATACTAAAAGCCATAAAGCTGCTAAGAGAAAGTTCGATTAAATATTTTCCCAGCATTGTTCTTGGGCTTCCCGATGAATCCATAGAAAGTCTTGAGAACACCTACAGGCTTTGCCAGGAAATATCAGGTATCGGCGGCCTTGACAGGATGTCCACGACTACTTTGAAGCCCATTCCCGGATCTCGTTCATTTGAAATGGTAATAGATGGTACGAGTCTAGGTAAAGACCTTAGGAGTAAAGACGAAATAGACCTTTCCTTTTTAGAGCAGTACTGGGCTCTTAATTTCACTAAGGTTGATTTTAAAACAATACTTGAGTATAAAAATAAAATAGACGGTTTAATGAAAGAAGTGAGGGTTTTTGGAAGCAGCACCCAAAAAGAGGATTAATTATGAAAACAGATTATAAAAACAAAAAACGCCGGACAGTGATAAATATAGGTGAAAATGTTTTTATGCCCCCGACAGCCAAAATAACAGTTCCTAATTTCAGCATCGGAGACTACTCACGCATAAACGGGCCGATAGTAGTCAGGGGCAGGCAGGATTGTGTTATAGGTAAGTATTGTGCTTTTGGCTATAACATAACTGTTATAACCACCAACCATTTCATTGGTAAACCCAACTTGCAGGTGAATATGCAGCGTTATTATGGTTTTTCCGATCTGGAAGTTTCTAAAGGGCCTGTCTCAATAGGCAACAATGTCTGGATAGGAGACAATGTCACTATTCTTTCAGGTGTTGCTATTGCTGACGGCTGTGTTGTCGGTGCCGGAGCAGTAGTTAACAAGGATTTGCCTGCCTGTAGCGTCAGCGCAGGGGTCCCGGCAAAAGTAATAAAATACCGTTTTAGCCAGGATGTTATTGATGAGTTTTTAAAGATTTCATGGTGGAATTGGCCCCAGGATAAGATCGCCTGTAATAAAAAATTTTTTGATACTGATCTTAGTAAATGTAAAGCAGCAGACTTGGCAAAAATTATCCAAGGAGGAAGGCCATGCTTGAAGAAAAAAAAGAAGACAATCTAAAAGATTTAGTTAATAAACTTAATTTCAGGGAAAAGGTCAGGCGTTCTATGGAGCTTATAGAAAGGGCCAGTGATATTTATAAAGAAAACCTGGTAATGGCTAACAGTCTGGGTAAAGATTCGATGGCTGTCTGGGATCTTTGCATGAAGGTAAACCCTGGGATCAAAGGTTTTATCGTTACTACCAGGTTTAAGCCGAAAGAGACTGTTAAGTTCATGCAGGAGATCATAAACGATCATCCTCAGCTTAAGGTCTATAAGAATGATGTTGCAATAGAAAGGGATTTGTGCAGAAGCGATCCTGATAAATGTTGTTTTCTTTTAAAGGTCCAGCCGACCAGGCAGGCCATCTTAGAAATGGGTGCCAAATGCTGGGTTACCGGACTGCGCTGCACCGAAGGAAGGACAAGGACAGATTACCGCGAAATTGAGGAACGTGACAGAGGGCTTATAAAGCTTAATCCCATATTGCTTTGGAAAGAAAGAGAAGTCTGGCAGTATCTGGCCTTAAATAAGGTAAAAGTAAATCCTTTATACAGCCAGGGATACAGGTCTCTTGGCTGTGAGCCCTGCACTATGATAAGCAGCGGAGAAGACGAAAGGTCAGGCCGCTGGGTCGATACCAGTAAGTGCGGCGGAGAATGCGGAATACATACTAAATCCCTGCTTTAAATCGAGATTGATATGGGTTTTTTATTGATTGCTTTAGCTATTTTTTCAGCCTTGACCAGTTTTATCTGTGCAAAATTTATAACCAGAGAAATTGACGATATGGTTATTATTACTTTCTGGTGGTTTTTATCCAGCACAATAATTTCAATGTTTTTTTTGTTTTCTTCTAGGGTGCGCAAGGGGATCATTGAACTGAAAAAACACTGGCTGTTTATTTTATCTGTCGGTCTTTTATCGGTGGCAATAGTGTATTTTTGGTTTCTATCGATTGATTTAGCCGGAATAGGCTTTACCACTCTTTGGCGTAAAACAGAAGCTGTTTTTGTTTTGATTTTGAGTTTAATTTTTTTAAAAGAGAGGTTCAAATTAAAGGAACTAAGCGGTATTCTGATAGCGGTAACCGGAGCAGTTCTGTTTGTCTCTAAAGCCAAGTCTTTTAACCAGCAGGCTATGATCGCAGTGCTATTCTGTTCTTTATTCTATGCTCTCATTTTCGTTTCTTTAAAGAAATATGCTTTTAAATTCAATCTCTTTTCATTTGTCATACTCAGATGCTTCCTGGTAACTATTTTCTTGTCCTTATTTATGGCTTTTAGCCAGAGAAGGCCTCAATTGCCGGGAAATTTCTGGACAATCACATTGCTTTTTTTGGGTTCAGCAACAGGTATAATACTGCATAAATATTTTTTTTATTCTTCCCTGCGTTATTTAGAAGCAGCCAAGGCCCAGGCTTTTTATAACCTGGAAACAGTATTTACCTTAGTTGCCGGCATATTGATTTTTGGCGAAGCCATGTCTTTGTTTGATTTTATTTTTGGGGGCCTGATAGTAATCGGAGCACTCCTAATA
Organism: Candidatus Omnitrophota bacterium; assembly: GCA_016939345.1. Classification (GTDB taxonomy): domain Bacteria; phylum Omnitrophota; class Gorgyraeia; order Duberdicusellales; family 4484-171; genus JAFGHG01. The sequence goes on along the minus strand of JAFGHG010000067.1, from coordinate 7,533 downwards.
ATGAGCGGAGGGAAAGAGTCCAATCCGGCCAAAACAACAAACCTTACAGGAGGATAATCAATGGTATCTATTATTGTCAGGGCAAAAAATGAGGAAAAGTGGATAACTTCCTGCCTGGAAAGTATTTTCATGCAGAAAAATAAAGACTTAGAAGTCATTGTGGTAGATAACTGCAGCCAAGATAAGACAGTTGAAAAGGCAAGTAAATTTCCGCTAAAGATAATAACCATAGAAGATTTTTTCCCCGGGAAAGCCATCAATGCCGGGGTAAAACAATCAAGAGGCGAGTTCATCGTCTGTATTTCAGCTCACTGCATACCGATAAACGAATCCTGGCTCGATACCTTGTTGAGTAATTTTAAAGACCCTGATGTAGCCGGGGTTTACGGAAGGCAGGCTCCCATGTCTTTTAGCAGCGACCTCGACAAAAGAGACCTGATTAATCTTTTCGGCCTTGATAAGCGTATTCAGGTGAAAGATAGTTTTTTTCATAATGCCAACAGCATGATCCGCAGGTCTGTATGGGAAAAGATACCCTTTGATGAGAAAGTCACCAACATCGAAGACAGGGTCTGGGCCAAAGAGGTCCTGGATAAAGGATATAAAATAATATACGAACCAGAGGCGGCAGTATATCATTATCATGGGGTATATCATCCTGACGATACTTTTCGGGCAAAAAAAACAGTCAAGATTCTTGAATCATTGCAATTCAACGAACACTCTCTTTCACCGGTAAAAGGCTTAAATGTCATAGCCCTAATACCGGCCACCGGCAAGCTAAAGCAGTATAACGGCCGTCCGCTCATGGAATTTACTATTAATTCGGCAAAGAAGTCCCGTTATATAAATAAGGTCATAGTAACAACTGACAGCAAGGAGTATAAAGAAGTTGCTGAGAGTTTTGGGGCATCAGTGCCTTTCCTGCGGCCTAAAGAGCTTTCTTATGATTTTGTCGAATTGAGCAAGGTATATAAATTCAGCTTAGAAAAACTAAAGACACTCTCTGTGTCTCCAGACCTTGTAGTCTTATTGGAAGAAACCTTTCCTTTCAGGCCCGAAGGCCTTATTGATAAGATGATAGAGTCTTTGGTCTGCGGCGACTATGATACTGTTTTTGCCGCCTGGCCGGAATTCAAATCCTGCTGGATGCGCCAGCGGGGAAAAATGATAGAAATAGACAAAGGATTTATGCCTACAAAATTCAAGGATCCCGTATACATAAGCCATCTGGGAATCGGGTGTGTAACCCATCCCAGCCTGATTTACGAAGAGAAAAAAATCGGCGACAAGGTAGGCATAATTGAGATAGATAATTCCTATAGCTGTATTGAGATCAAGACAGATGATGACCTGAATTTTTTCAAAGACACCCTGGATAATTTTCTCAATGAAAAAATTTTAACCAAGGAGGAGGTTTAAGATGAAGAATCAAGAGTTAATTAAAAAAGTTACCGGAGAGATAGTGCCTTTGCCGGCACAGTATAATGATGACCTTTCGCTGAGTTTGGAAAAAATGAAAGAGCATCTTGATTTCCTTCTTGGTAAAGGAGTAAAAAACATTTATCTGGCTCTTTCAGCATCTGAATTTGAGGCTATGACCACAGAGGAAAGGTTAAAGGTTACTGAAATGGCGGTAAAACAGGCAAAAGCCAAAGCAACCATTCTGGCCCAGCCAGTAGGAGACAGGTGGTTTAGGGGCCAGGCCAAGGAGGCAAAGGCCATGGTCGAGCTTGGGGCTGATATACTTGTAGTTAAATTGATGGATTTAAAAGACAGCCAGAAGTTTTTCAGCAGCAGTTACCGGCGCAACGGCTATAAACCAAAGCACCATGAAGATTTTTTTGTCGATGTAATAAGGCAGATAGGAAAGATCTCCGGAGGAAAAATTATACTACACGATAAGCCTTTCAGGAGTTTTGACTATTTAGATAAAATAGTATCTCTTGACTGTGTAGTGGGCATAAAGACTCATGAGGAAGACCCTTATAAGAGGCACGAATTATATTCACGCTACGGTAGCGACTATATCTGTTTTGACGGAATGGGAAAAACAAACCAGTTCTGGTCTCTTACCTGGGGTGCTTGTGCCCGTCACAGCTGTTGGTCCTGGTTTGATCCGGTAACTGACCAGAAATTCACCCGGGCGGTTAAAAGCGGCGAACACAAAGAAGCACTGGCAATAATAGACAAGGAGTGGCCGGTTGTAGATGCAATACTCAGTACTGGTTTTGCCGGATATAAAGAAATAATGAGGCTCGTTGGCCTGCCTTCAAGTTCTGTAAGGATAGCCGGCAGCGATATCAGCAGCCAGGAAAAAGAGATGATCAAAAAAGCAGCAATAAAATCAGGGCTTCTGAAGCAAAGCCTGGCTGTAAATGCTTAAGATGAAAAAATACAAAATCTTATTATTTTTTTTAAAAAAACATTACAAGATATATAGCCTGGTTCTTTTACTTACCATTGTTCACGGGGTATTTGCCAGCTTTAATATCGCCCTGTTTGCTCCTGTCCTGGGGGCTTTTATGAGTTCTGATGCTCAAGCTCCCGGAGGCTGGTTAATGGATATTTTACAAAATATGGTCAGGATTGTGCCTTTCAAGGATCAGGTCATATCAGCAGTTTCCCTGATACTTGCTATTACTGTTTTAAAATGCCTGATAACCATCTGGCGTGATTGGATTTCAGGTTATGCAGGTGCAAAAGTTTTAGCAGATGTTAAAGACAGCATTATCGAACAGTACTCAAATGCCCCTTATCAGTTCTATCTTGACAGCAAGCAGGGAGAGCTTTATTACAATCTTCATACTGCACCGGAAAGGGTCTTTACCTACCTGATTTTATATCCTAATATTCTAACTGCTTTTTTCAATATTCTTTTTTTCCTGATAGTCCTTTTTGGCATCTCTGCGCCTGCCACCATAATGCTTTTAGCGGTGCTGGTTGTGTTTCATTTTTTTATAAGCTTTATTTCAAACCGGATATCTTACCCTTTGGGAAAGCAAAGAAAGGATATTTTGACATCACAGCAGGTAGTTGGTACTGAATTTATCAACGGCATTAAGCAGATAAGCATATTTTTAGCCAAGAAAAAGTGGCTTTCTCACTTTAAAGAACTTAATGTGGCTTTCAGGAAAGTCTATGTAAGGTTTGCTGTCTGGGTTTCTGTTCCTAGGAATTTTATCGAGATGATAATGTTTTTCTTTGTTGCAGTTTCTCTGGTCTATCTAAGGAACAAAAACCCATTATTCTTAGAAAAGAATTTTTCTTCAATAGCTGTTTATATCGCTTCTTTGCAAATGCTTCTTTTAAACCTTTTTAATCTGACAAAGTTAAGGATGAGGGCGACTAATATCTTAGCCGATGTCGCTACCTGTCATGATACTTTATCCAGCGGTCTTAAAGGGATGAAGAAACCGGCCGACGGCAGCATCCATCTTGATAATTTTAATAAAGGTATCAGGTTTGAAAAGGTATCTTTTTTCTATGGCGGCGATAAAGAAGAAGCGGTCTTAAATAACGCTGATTTTTTTATTGAGAAGTCAAAAACTACAGCATTAATAGGGGTGTCAGGCTCAGGAAAGACAACGGTAGTCAATCTTATTCTCCGTCTATACAGCCCAAAATCAGGCAGGATTTTTATAGATGATATTGATTTAGAAGATTGCAGAATAGAAAGCTGGCTGTCTAAGATAGGTTTTGTAAGCCAGGACTCATTTATTTTTCATTCGAGCATCAAGGATAATATCTGCTTTGGCAACAGCAATTACACAGATGAGCAGGTTATAGAGGCAGCTTCGCTTGCCAATGCCCATGAGTTTATAAGCGAGTTTCCTAAAGGCTATGATACAGTGGTCGGAGAAAAGGGCATGAAGTTATCAGGCGGCCAGCAACAGCGAATAGCCATTGCCAGGGCTTTGATCAAGAAGCCCCAGGTACTTATACTTGATGAAGCAACAAGCTCTCTGGATAATATTTCTGAAAAGGCTATACAGTCTTCGATAGACAATATCTCAGGTAAATGCACTGTGCTTATAATAGCCCACAGGCTTTCCACGATAGTAGGCGCGGATAAAATAATAGTATTTAAGGATTCACAGGTAAGCGAAGAAGGAAATCATAAAGAGCTTATAGAAAGCAAAGGCTATTATTGGCATCTTTATAATATGCAGGAACCTTTAGCAGAAGATTCGCTTAAGTTTTAAAATATGTTAGTTAAGCAGAAAAAAGTGGATTTGAGCCTTTACGGTTATTCAATATTACAGATAGAAACAAAGTCTGTCTGCAACATGAACTGTCTTTTTTGCGCTTATGGCTCGCGTAAGGATAAGGGCCGTACCTTGAGCCGGGAGGATGTATTGGGGTTGATTGATTCCCTGGATAATTCTTCAGGCAGGCTGAAATATGTATGTTTTAGCCATTTCAACGAACCTTTGCTTGATGAACGGATTTATGATTTTATCGAATATGCCAGAAAGAAAGGTTTTCCTGTTTTGATTATCACTAACGGCCTGCTGTTTAAAGATAAAGAAATAGTCAGCAGGCTGATTGATTCAGGGCCTGAATTTATAAAGCTATCTCTGCAGGTTCTTAATGAGAGCCTTTTTAAGTCTTCCCGGGGAATAAACGGGCAATTTACTGAATATAAAAGTAATGTTGTAAATTTTTTAAAGAGCTCTCTTGATGGCAGCAGTCAGGTTACAGTCGATATTGCCTGTAATTTCCTTTCCGGTTTCAGGAATTTTAAAACGAAAATTTTTGGCTTAGAGCGAGGAGACCCTTCGGTTTATCCCGACACAGATTCCCTTAAAGACGATATTAAGGTTTTTTTGAATGACTTGAAAAAAATTGATTTAAGGTTTTCATTTGATTTGAATAAAATCGACAATTACCTGAAAAGCCTTAATCAAAATTACGCACTTGATCAAGGTTTTGTTCTAGCCGGGAATATAATTTTAAAGATAAAACCTTTTATCTACGGTATGAGATTGAGAGAGTTTTACCCCTTGAAAACCGGCTCCAAGTGCCCCAATGAGATTTTAGGCATACTTGCCGGAGGAGAAGTCGTGCCCTGCTGCTTGGCTTACGGCGATATGTTGACTATGGGCAATATAAAAAATGAAGCCTTAGATGATATTTTAGAAAAAAATAAGGTCTGGATAGACAATTTACATAAAGGCAGGAATCTGCCTCTTACCTGCCGCAGGTGTCTCGGTGCGCCTACCAAAAGAGGAGCAATAGTCAAAGGCTTAAAGGCACGGGTGAAATAAATATGAAAAATTATTATGATATACACGGCCTGCTGTCGATTGAAATAAGCGATGGCCTTGGCAGAATAGAGGATTATATTTATAAAGAGTTGAAATATTTTAAAGCTTCTCAAAAAAAAGAGGCCGATATAAAAGTAATATTTAAGCCTGATCTCGAATTTATCTCTTCATCAGTATGTCTATTAAGAGACCTTTATTACCGCCAGGGGGTGTTGTACTTTATTTATCCAGAAGGAGCAGCTTCCTTTCCTATTAAAGATATAGCTAAAGAGAACATAACCCTCGAAATAGATAAGGCAATTCCTTTGCATCTTGCTTTTGCCTTTATTGAAAAAATATTGTCTTTAAAGCTTATTGAAAAAGGATACTGCCTGATTCATGCTGCCTGCTGCAAGGTTAACGACTGCACAACCCTATATGCGGCACTGCCCGGGACAGGCAAGACTGCCTGGGTTCTTGATAATTGCAGCCAGGGAGCAGGTTTTTTATCGGATGATCTCACGCTCCTTAATAAGGATGCCGAAGTTTTTTCTTACCCAAGGGCTTTTACTATCGCAAAGTATCACCGTAAGTATTTCTCTTGCTATTTGAAAAACAGGCCTTTGTCAGCAAGGATTAAATACCGTCTGCTTAAGGTTGCTTTATTTTTTATGTCTATGGTTTCGATTGCATGGAAGAAGCTAAAAAATAAAATCGATAAATATAGACAGGGGAAAGATTATTTCAGGATAAGGATTGAAGAAGTAGTGCCGGGCTTGAATATACTAAAAAAAGATAAGGTAAGGGAAATATTGATAGCCTTCAAAAGCGGTCAGGAATTTAAAGATTCAAGCGTATGGGATACAGAAAGGGTGGTAGATTTCCTGGTGCATAATACCAACCGGGAATTAATAAAATTTATTGATCTTCATCTGCCTGCTTTTTATGCATACGGCGACGGCTATTATAGAATATTTAAGCAGTACCTCAAAGCCTGTTTTCAAAGGCAAAAGGAGATTATGAGTTCTGCGGTAGAAAAATGCACAGTGAAAATCTGTTATAACAATCAGGTCCAGAAGGTATTCAGTCAGCAGAAACGAGATTTAATTACAAGTACGGAGGAAAAATGATACCTGAAAATAACGACATGCGTTTTGAAGTTACAACCCGCTGTAATTATAATTGTATTATCTGTCCCCGGGAAAAAATCACCCGCAAAATCGAAACCATGGATTTAGAGCTTTTTAAATACCTTTTTGATAAGATTATCAGTGAAACTTCTCAATATACAACCCTTACCTTTCCCGGGATGGGCGAGCCTTTGCTTGATGAGTCTCTCGAAAAAAAGATAGAGTATGCAAAAAATAAGTCAAAAAGTATCGAAATTCTGCTTCTTTCAAACGGCTCATTATTGACTCCCGAAAGATTTTTAGAACTTGAACGCATAGGTCTTTCTTCGGTGAGGGTAAGCTTTTATGCTGATAAAGCTCAAAAGTATATGGATGTTCACGGCGTTAAAAACAAGGATATGTTTAATAGGGTACGCGACAATCTGCTTGCTATCTCTAGAATAAAACAGAAAACCAAACTTCTGCTTACCTTTAATATTGTTGACGGCGGCAATGATGAATCAACTAAAAACTGGATAGATTTCTGGCAGCCGAGAGTTGATTTGCTTGAAGTATGGCGTCCTCATAACTGGGTGGATGCAAGGACATACCGGGCTGTTCAAAAAGATAAGATTAAGACCTGCGGCCGTCCCCTTAAGGGCCCGCTTCAGGTCCAGGTAGATGGAACTGTAAATATGTGTTGTTTTGATTTTGACGGAAAATTAACCCTGGGAGACCTTAAAACCCAAAGCCTGGCTGAAATATTTTCATCAGCAATGTATAGAAAAATAGTCAGCCATCATGAAAAAGGCGATTTTAAAGACAGCGGACTTATATGTGAAAATTGCGATTTAAGGAATAAGGACAAATCTGATGTCATGGTCTATAACTCTAAGTTTGATATCAAAGAGCGGGTTAATATGATTTCAACAACTTATTCTAAATTGACTTAAGTCATGAAAAGCATAATATTCTCAGACAACCTGGAAAAAGTTCAAAAAGCTTTAAGCAAATATGAGATCAAAGAAGCTGCCTTTCTTGTCCTTGAATACTCCTTAAGTGCCAAGCAGTTAATTAATTTTCTGCGGGGCAGCCGGTTTATAGATATCAAATCTCTTTTTGATTTTAAAGAAATAAGCAGGGATTTTAAAGATAAATTTGTATCATTTACCGGA
>JAFGHG010000066.1 GCA_016939345.1 Candidatus Omnitrophota bacterium | reverse complement strand
TTAAGTTTCAACCGCAACTTTTATTACAGCTTGATATTCTTTCAGTTCTCCGCCTCGCACTGCTCCCCGCTGCTGGATCACTTCAAAAAAATGGATCTTCTCTCCGGACTTGATAAGGCTGTTAACCCCTTCTTTTACTGCCTGGGAATACCCTTCAGGAGAAACTCCAACAACTTCTATCATCTTTAACATATTTTCCTCCCTGTTTTATTTTATAAAATCTATATATACAGCAAGCAATAAAGCTATAAAGGAAGCTACAAAAATAAAGTAAAAGTTTATACGTTCCTTATTGGATCGTATTGTGCAAAGTATATTAGTGATCCCTGTTTTCTCTTCAGCTGTCAAAGATTCGCCTCCGCTGATCTTCCTAATTAAATTATTTTTTTCAATATAATCTGCCCTTTGCTTAAAAACCTTGTATTTATACCAAAAAAATAATATAAAACCTAAAACTCCGATGTACCAAGCAACCTTGCCATAAAATTCACTAAAGCTCATAAGAACAGTTACAACCCGGATAGAGACCGTCGCCATCAAACCAATAACAACAAATACCCAGGACTTAATTTCATTTTGACAAGCCTGCCTGCCAGCGCAGTCTTTGCATTTTTGATTTTTTAAAAACATAAAATAAAAATTATTCCATTATTAAATGATGGTTTAGCATATCAAATTCGCAATAAAGATCATATTAGATAATTTTTGCATATGTATCATTGGCTTAGAAAAATCTGTTGATTTTTCTTAGTAATTTGAGGATTTCTTAAGAATTATATCTGTTTTCATTTCTAAGAAAATATAATAAAGGCCTTTTTGTCTAGCCTATAAGTCCGAAACCAAAACAACATCATTCCTTATTGGGAAAAAGCCATTTTGTGCATAGAAAAACAAATTTGGCTTATTGCGGGGATTAAATATATGCCCCTCATAGCAGAAACAGTATACAATAAAAGCTGTAGATTATCAAAACCAAAATCACATTAGATAGAAGTTTGGCAAAAATTAACATATTCACCCCTTCACAATTTCACTATTTCACTGAATTTGCGAAGCTGATTTTTAGTAAAGTTATAAATAATGGAATAGTAAAGGGGGGAGATACTCCGCAAATTTTTGGGGTGGGTGACGGGATTTGAACCCGCGACATCTTGAGCCACAGTCAAGTGCTCCCCGCCTGCCCTCCCGGCCGGTCAGAAACATGCATAGAAAAAAATTCTGGGGTGGGTGACGGGATTTGAACCCGCGACATCTTGAGCCACAGTCAAGTGCTCTGCCAGCTGAGCTACACCCACCATGGCCCAGAATTTTTTCTTTACATAAATAAATCTTGTTTTAGTTTCTGCTTAATAAATTTTCTACCGAATCCTGACTTCAAGTATTTTTCATGCCTGCGCGCATTATTGTTATTATCAAAATGCTTTACGTAAATTACTTTAAATGGTTTTCGATTGCTTGTAGACCTTACTTGTCCCATATTATGCTGCTTCAGCCGCTGCTCTACATTCATAGACATACCAACATATATTTTGTGGTCACATTCGCTTAGCAATGCATAGACATATGGCATTTTCTAATTAAATATTTACTAAGTGCTACCCTCCGGCCGGTCGGGAGCGGGCAGGTGCCAGCTGAGCTACACCCACCAAAAATTCACTTATTAAGGCGTCTTTATTCTTACCAGCTCCAGCTTCGCGAATCGGGTTAATTTCTTTATTGCGGCCTCTCTTTTCAAGGCCTCTTCTTTTGTGGTGTATTCTTCCTTATGGATAATTTTTACTGGAAAACGGGCTCTGGTAAACCTGCACCCTTTTCCCTTATTATGCTGCTTTAGCCTTCTCTCTAAATTATTGGTTATGCCTGTGTATAATCTGCTGTCTTCACACTCAAGAAGATAAACGAACCATGATACTGCTATAGTTTGATTTTTCGGCAAAGCTTACTCACTTTCTGGTTCGGTTTTTTCTTGCTGAGCAGTGTCGCCTTCATCCGGGCCGATAATACTTTTAAGGGTCTCAAAAGTATTATCCAGGACATCTATGGCTGTATCTACGGTGATCTTCTTTACCCCTTCTACACCTTTGCCCAGGCTTTCTTTTGTCTTTTCTATTGCCTGGCCGGCGTTTTTAGAAATCTTTTCTTTGGTTTTTTCGATTACAGTCTCAGCGATTAATGCCGGACCGATAGGCAAGGAACTTCTCAAATCCTCCAGAAGAGAAGGGAAAAACTGCCAAGGAGAATCAAGCTTGGTCTTATATACAAATCTGTATCGAGGCTTATCGTCTTCTTTCTGGAAAAAGGCGATTACAGTCTTGAGCAGTTTCATCCGGGAACTGCTTGCCTCCTGACCTGTTGAAGCAAAGGATATCTTTTCCAAAGTAATCAACCAATCTATAGTAAGATCGTTGCTGATTGCTTTTAATTTTGTATTCAGCGTAAGACAAGCCTCTTCTATGCCCAGATTCTTAGGCTGCCAAACCTCAGGATAAAATTTGCTTAAGGCCAGATAATCAAAACCAGTGATATCCACCATCATGTCCATATCTTTGTTTTGCCAGTCCAAATCCCCTTTTATCCTTAAGGCATCTTTCATGTCACGGCTGCCTTCTGGCGATAAAACAGATGCATGGAGATCTAAAGAAAACTCCGGCAGTTGAGGGTATTGAAAATTATGAACTTCAATATCGATATCAGAAAATACTATATTTGCCGGCTTCTTTAAATCAGGCAGGACAAGCTCTAATACTGAATTTTTACAGTACAGGTTTTTTAAGGCAAAATAGAGGTCGCCGGATTCTTCTTCTTTATTTTCATCTTTTGAACCCCCGTCGGGAACTGAAGAGCCGGCCTGGGTTCGGTTTTCAGAATCATCTTTATTTTTCTGAATAAAGGGATTGATATATATGCCCTCCTTATCCTTCGTAAGCTTTAAGTGAAGACCATCTACATAAACAGTATTAATGATTAAAGGGAAATCGGCTATTCTGGATAATGACAGCGAAATAATGGCTCGGCCGAAAGACAAGTCCTGAGAGCTAAAATTTTTTATCTCCAGGCTGAAAGGAAACTTAAGGCTTACTTTTTCAATATCTGCCTGGGCATTGAAATTCTTTTCTAGTGCTTCCTGGATCAGGTCTTTGCCTCTAACGTTTATAAAAACATATAAGGCGACATGCAGAAGCAAAACTATGATTATTACAGTTACAATGAATACCAGCAATTTTCTCATATTTTTATATAGTAGAACGCGCCCGGCAAGAATCGAACTTGCGACCCTCTGCTTAGAAGGCAGATGCTCTATCCAACTGAGCTACGGGCGCACTAAAGTTCATTACTGTAATATAGCACAACTTGCCAAGAAAAAAAGCTTTTTTAAGTTTAAAAGGAGTGGATCAATGCCTTAGAAAAAGGGGGTTACAGGAAAAAAAATAAGAAACTAATTAGTTTCAGGCTCCAGGGTCTCTCCGACAACGAATGCCTTGGGCTTCAAATTATCCCAATTCAAGGCCTCTGCCCAATACTCAAGAGCCATTACCCTGTCACCGTATTGTTCGTAAATCAGTCCTAAGTTTACTTTTGCCGGGCGGTAATCTGGATCAGCAAAAATTACTTCCTTAAAAGCCTGTTCAGCCTGCTTAACCAGGCCTTTTTTAGCATAGATTATACCCATGTTATTTATTATCCGGTTCTGCAGCTTGGTATCGTTATGTGCAAGGAAAAGGGCTTTTTGGTAAGCTGTAAGGGCGTCATCACTGTTGCCTCCTGTCTGCGCCTTTACTCCTTCGTTATAATAGTTGATTGCTTCGGGATGGGCAGCATATTGATAGTATTGGCCGAAGACGGAAAATCCAAAAGACAAAAAGAAAAATAGAAAACTAAGCTTAATGTATTTCATATTCACATCCTTTGGTTTAGGGGTTTACCAATAATTCTATGAGTATATTTTACACTAAAAAAATATAATTTTCTAGAAAAAATTAAAAATTTCGGATTTAGGGATGGTCGGGGCGAGTGGATTTGAACCACCGACCTTCTGCTCCCAAAGCAGACGCGCTAAACCAAACTACGCTACGCCCCGATTAAAATGTAGATATCCAGGCTTACCATTTTCAATGCCTGAAGCAAGAAAGTATTAATTATACAGATGTTTTAAACTGGTGTAAAGGAAGTTTTTAAGGTTGCTGGCCAGAGCAATAAAATCAGGCGGATTTCTGAATAAGCCTTTGCCGGGCAAGAGAAAATTCATATATGCTAAAAAAGACTGCGACAAATAACAAATTGGAAATAAGTGAGGCCCTGAAAAAAGGTAAGGCATTAATAAAACACTCACCGAGTCCGGCCATGGTTCTGGGATACCAGCCCATAAGCCAGACCCCGAAATTGGTGATAATGAAGAAAACTAATGCAGAGCCTAAAGTATATATAAAAAAATTAACCGCAGATTTCCTGGTGCTTAGATAGCTGCCGATAAAATATATCAACACTATTGATGACCAGGTAAAAAATACAGTATTGTGGAAACCAATAATAAAATCGGAAAGGATAAAGATTCCCAGAGGGAGAAGGTAGCCGTGTTTTCTATTTAAATATACACCGGAAAACAAAGCCACGGCCGCTAAAGGTGAAAAATTTGGCAGGTGAGGGACCAAACGGCTGAAAACACCGAAAAAAATAAATAAAACTGCTAACCACATTTTAGATTATAATATCAGACGCCTTCTTTTTGTCAACACTTTATTAAGAAAAGCGGCTAAAAACCACAGAGCAGTTCATGCCTCCAAAGCCGAAAGAATTGTTTAAAACCACATCAAGTGCTTTCTTGCGGGCTTGATTGGGAACGCAGTCTATATCGCAATCCGGATCAGGAGTTTCATAATTTATAGTCGGCGGGATAAAAGCCTTATCAATCGCCAGGCAACAGCTCAATGCCTCAATGGAAGAAGCTGCCCCCATAGCATGGCCAAGCATAGATTTAATTGAGCTTACTGGTAAATTCTTCAAAAGCTTTTCGCCAAATAATTTTTTTATTGCTTTGCACTCAACATAATCATTAGGAACAGTCCCTGTTCCGTGTGCGCTTATATAATCTATATCACTGGCAGCAACCCCTGAATAATCCAGAGCATTCATCATGCAGGAATAGACCCCTTCTTCTGAAGGGATAACTGCATGGTAAGCATCAACGCTGGTCCCATACCCTAAAACTTCAGCATAAATACGGGCTCCTCTTCGCTTAGCGCTGGATAAGCTTTCTAAAACAAGCATACCAGCTCCTTCGGCCGGAAGCAGGCCCCGGCGGTTCTTATCAAAAGGCTGGCACCTAGCTGCCGAAAGAGAAAATAATCTGTAAAAGCTCAAAAAAATAGACATTGAAAAATAATCGGCTCCGCCGGCTAAAACAATATCCTCTTTTCCGGACTTTATCATATCATAAGCAAGACTTATAGCATAATTACCGGCGGCACAGGCACAGGATAAAGTGTAAACTCCTGACTCGATGCCTAATACATCACAAACATGCGCTGATACAGAATTTACCGGGTAAGTGCTTATGTCTTTGGTTAAGCCTTCTACATACTCAAGGCCTCCCACAAGGCTGCCCAAAGCCAAACCCACATCTTTAAAATCTTTCAAACAAGCATCACCGGCTGCTAAAACTGTAGCACTTGCTGCCAGCTGGTGCGTCCTGGGCATTAAAGCCATATCAGAAAAGGAATAAAATTTCGAAGGGTCAAATTCTTTCACTTCTCCTGCATAATGCCTTTCCAGGTTAGATGTATCAAAAGAGCTGACCTGGCTGATACCTGATTTGCCTTCAGTTAAATTAGACCAAAATTCATCTATGCTTGAGCCTAAAGAAGACACTATTCCTAATCCGCTGACTACTACCCTATTTTCCATCTTTAGCTTCTTTTGTCCCGGAATCGCTTTCTGTTTTTTCCTTTTCTGCCAATAACTTCTCAATAAAATCTACAAGCTCATTGACTGTGACAATATCCAAAAGGCCTTCTTGAGGAAAAGTAATATCATAATAATTTTCTAAAGAAAAAACAACCTCGACCAGGGCAAAGGAATCTAAACCCGCGTCACGAAAGCTTATGGCGGGGTCTATGGCCTCTTTGGGTATTTTGGTTAGATTACTGATAGTCTCAATCACCTCTTTTCTGATCTTCTCATTCATCGCCTTCTCCTCTTTTTTTAACTTCTAAAGCCAAACAGCTGCTATTTGTTTGAAAACCTAAATGTAAAATTAAGATCAGGTCCCTTGCTCTGTACCGGGAATCCTTTAAAAATCCTTGTTTAAGTATATGCGAAATCAAAAAAAGCCCTGACTCACCAAAATCGTATAGGCTGTTTCGGGTAAGTAAATAATTGTTCAGAAGGTCAGCCGAAGAAAGGTCTTCTTTAAGCAAGGAAACCTGCAGCTTGTTATGGCCTGCTGAACAATAAACAGAGCCTATTTTTTCTTGATCCAGGTTATGTCGAAAAATTAAAGCCTTCAAAGCCCTAATCAGACCCCTTGTTTGGCTTTGCCTTTCAAAAAAAGATTCCATGCCTGCCACTCTTAATTCCAGAAGGTTTTGATCGGCAGGCAGGCTGTTCTTTAAAACTAAGACACAAGCTCTCCTGGCAGAACACTCAGGGCCTTCCTGGATGTATTCATCCAACTCTATAACTATAGCACAATTATTGATGTTGCGCCTCAAATACTGCAAACTTAGGTAAAGGGCATCAAAGCCTTGAGATGAATACGTAGACACAGTGCTTTGCATTCCTTTGATGTCTAGCTCTATTGAAAGCTGCCCTCCGATGTATGAAATCAAACCCTTGGGCGCATCGGCCGGGTTCATGACTCTCAAGCCTTTAAGGGAAAACTTTTGGAAATTATCGTTACGGATATGAAAATTGCTCAAACTGGTCCCGAGGAATAAACCGGTATTGCAAGGATCACGGCCTTTTAAGGAAAATGAATTTTTTTCGCTTAAAATTCCAAGCAAGTCTGAAATAATTGTTTCCGGCCTGTGGGCTCCGCTGATATTCTCAACATGAAACCAATCAATATAAGGAATTGGTTCTGCGCCTTTAAGTGAAGCTAACGAGTCTATAGCCATGGATAAAAGATTAATAAAAGAACTGGTCAAAACCGTTGAAATGATAATAATCGCTGTCAGCTTGATAAAAAAGGTTCTGATCAATTTTACAATAAATAAGGCCTACTTTGAAAAAAAGGCATTCTACTGCCCAGGTGCTAATAAATCCTGCTTTCTTTAGGATAGAAATGTAGTCTTTATGGCTTAAATAAAAAAAAGTCCTGGCTATCTGCGGCTGGGGGCAGTAAGAAAGACTTTTGCAGATAAGCAGTATCAGTAAATCTGGGTGATCCAGATCAATAACACAATCAACTATTGAGGTATCGGAGTATACAGATTGAGTCACAATATATCCCAGGATCTGCCCCTGCCTGAAGGCCACCATGACCCGGTAGTTATTATACGGATTTTTAAAATATTTCCAATTAAGAAAATCTACATCGGTATTCATTAAAAAAAAGTGCTGACGGCTCACTTTTTTAAAAAAAATATTCAACTGTGCTGGCAAGATATCTACTTCCCTTATTTGATATAAAGGCGACTCTTTATCAGGGACAAACCTGGCCAATGATGGATGCGAGAAGCGGTAAATTGTTGCAAACCTCCTCCATTGGACTTTCTGAAAATCCTGAGAAACTTTAGGGTTGGCAGGACAGGCTAAAGGCAAGAGCCTTTCTAAACGAACTAAATGCTCATAGCTGTGGGCCAGTACAGGAGCTAGATTAGGAAGGATTTTCCGGCTTTCTGGGTCTATGGCGGCATCGGTGCCTAAAAAACCCTTTATGGATTGACCGGCAAAAAGCCCCTGAAAAGGGATGTAGCCTGTACAGCCGATGATCCTGGAATCACTTGACTCTAAAATAGACATGTTGAGCTCGTTTGAAGAGCTGTTATATCTTGAATATTTGGCCAGAAAGGCCTGCGGGCTTTGAGGCAGGAAATCTACAGAATGCTCTTTCTTCATGCGCTGGGCAAACTCAACCAGCCGGTCAAGGTCCTGGCGCAAGCATGCTCTATATCTAACTTTAGAAACAGAATCCATACTGCTTAAATATCTTTACAGACCAGATTATATAACATATACTATTTTAAATAAATTATCCCCGATTATGAAAGTTTTTTTTTATATTCTGATAGCAATCACAGGCTCTCTGACCATTTTCAGCGATATAAAACAGAGAAAAATAAAAAACCAGCACCTTTTGCCTATAATTGTTATTTCTCTTATTTCGTATGTTTTTTTTATTGCCTCGGGAAAGCTTGTATTTTCGCCCCAACTCATTTATAACTTAGCTGCAGCTGCTGCAATAGGACTTATACTTTATTACGCTCGCCTCTGGGAAGCAGGCGATGCAAAACTTTTTATCACTTACAGCCTTTTGCTGCCAACAGCTGTGCCGATGCCTTTACTGCCGCTTCCTTCTTTGCTGTTATTCTTTATAACCTTTTTATTAAGCTTTATGCTGATCCTGCCGCCTTCAATATATGGCATTATAATAAATAGAGCTTTGGTTATCAAGCAAGTTCTCTCGGTTCAAACCCTGAATTTTTTTATAAATATCCTTATAATCGTCCTGGGTCTCTCCTGGATTGTCCAGCCGCTTATCTTAAGCTTACCCATTAAAAACAGTGTTTTTTTTGTTTTTATTGTGACTTACGCCGGGTATATTCTGCTTTTTCGCCTGGTTGCTAAAATAAAAAAACCTCTTATCCTGGCTGCTGTTTTTATCCTGGGTTTTGGTTTGCGTCTTTTAATAAATCCCGCTTTTTTTAGCTTAAAAAATATAGGGCTTTATCTGGCCTGGACTTTAATCTTTGCGCTGATTTTCTATCTTATCAATCTTGTTATCTCCTTTCAAGGCAAAAGACCTGTCAGGATACCTTTTTCTCCTTTTATGTTTATCGGAGCTTTAGTTACTAATTCCAATGCTGCCGTAAAAATAATCAGTTTCTTTTATAACCGTTTCTAGGGTAAATTTTGAAGGAAAGTTCAAAAGCAGGTTTCAGGCAGAAGAAACTTACCAGGCATCACTTAAAGTTTTATTATTTTTATCAAAGCAGGCATCACGAACCAGTTTATTCGACATATCCTGGCACTGGCCCGGCTCACCCATTTCCCGGTCAAGAATAAACAGGGAAAGATCCCTTATGAGGCTGTCTTTTTCTTTTTCAAAATCTCCGGCAAAAATCAAATCACAGCAAAGACGCCATGACAAAGGAAGACTGCTGTTTTTTATAAACTGCTCGCAAGCCATCTGGCTGTAATGTTTAAACCCGTGAAAAACTCCCAAACCCAGAAGGACTGTATCATTTTCTATCGGCAGAGGCAGAGAAAAGAAATCTTTGGCTTCTTTGCTTGATGCAAGCTGAGCAAGTGAATCCACCTCATTTTTGATGCTGATCTCGCAAAAACTCTTTTTCCATCCGGCAAGCTCACCGCAGCTTCCTGAGTTAACTGCCTGGCATAATCCCTGAAACTCAGGGTTATCTATATTCTGGCATCTGTTTTCGCCGGCATAACGCAAAGCCAGCAAAAGACCGGCTATCTGTCTGGAACTTTCCTGATTGCATAAAGATAAATCTTCATCTCTTACCGCCTGATATATCAGAAATGTCTCCAGATAACCGCAGTTTGCTACCACATCTTTGCCGAAAGCGATCTTTTTCTCAAAAAAACTTTCCTTTGAATCAAGTATTCTAAGGGGCTTTAAGGTCTGTTCTTCCTGAGCAAAAAGCTCTATGCATAGAATCTGCAGGAAAAATAAAAAAAGAATCGCTGTTTTAATCTTCGCGGTACTTTTCATGGTATAGCTAATAGGCAGGATAATTCTAATTGTATCTAAATATAGGCTTTTAGGCTGTATCTCTGCCGGGCTAAAGATTAATAAGGCCTCGGTGGAGTTCCGTTAGCAGCACCATTATGATTAAAATTAGCGCAACCCTTGCCAGACAAGCAGCCCTGACCGTAACCATTGACATCAGTAGAGACATGAGTATATGGCTGATCAGCATTGACATGGGCCAGCCTGGAGCAGTTTGTACCCGAAATGTCTATTAACTGCAGACCGTTGTTATGAACAGTAACTGTGGTGCGCACCCACAAAGTATCATTTCGAGGAAAATATACATCCGCCCCGTAGGCTTTAGACAATGCACTCATCAAACCTACTGAAGCTACTGTTCCTAAACCGATTTTCAGGATGTTTCCCTTGGAAATAAAACCATTTTCGTCTTTGATAAAAGCCTTGATGCTTCTCTTGCTGGAGTCAAACTTTTTCTTAGTTTTTTTCTTCATCAATAACCTCCTTTATCTACCCATTCCTGGAATATTTTTACGTTTTCTTCACTTTCTAATATTTTCTCAAAAATATAGCTGAATTGAAAGGAATAAATTTTATGCATGGGCAAGCAGTGTATTTTAGGCACCAGGTTCTTCTGAAGGGAGTAATTAAGCACAGGGCATGTCCCGGTCCAGGGGGAAAAAACTGAATCAGGCTCCCATATGTTTACTACAGAAGATTCAAGCATATGCAAAAGATTCTCCTGTTTCATCATGTCTTCATACTCTGTTTCCATAAAATTGCCCAGCTTAAAAATATCCTCTGCGATCATCCGTGACTCATCGCAGGGATAACAGCTTCCATCAGGCATATATACGATCTGGCCCCGGCCGGCACCGCAGGGGCTCATAAGCTCAACATAACCCGGGTCCTGGCCTTTAATAATTTTTTTCAGGATAAATGAGGCCATTCTTTCAACCATAAATATACCTTTTTTATTCAGCTCAAGGATATAATCAAAGGTCTGTTTATAGAAATCAATAAACTCCTGAGCATCGTAGCCTATCTCTTTCCAGCAGCCGCCGGCATTGCCAAGCCTGTTAACCGGGCGTAAAGCTATGTAATTTTTACCAAGCCTAAGGTATTCTTCAACAATTTCGTTACCATGAGCCAGAGAATGCCTGGTAATGGTAGGCATGAGATTTATTTTTTTTGACGATCCCTGCTCATAAAGCTTGATGTTTTTTATAAGAGCATCATAGGTGCCTTTGTTGTCAGAATAGATTCTGTTTTTATCGTGGATTTTTTTTGGGCCGTCAAAGGAGGCGCATACAGTTACACCATGATCATCAAGGAACTTTCTTTTATCACTATCAAGTAATGTAAGATTGCTCACCAGGGTAATGTTTAAATTTTTGCCGTTGGTGTTGAACTTTCTGGCATTTTCAACAAGAAACCTTGTGGTCTCCCAGTTAAGCAAAGGCTCTCCGCCTTGAAACTCAAGGGTTACGGCTTTATTCTTTACGCTGAATAAATAATGCAGGACTCTTGAGGCTACCTTAGGCGTCATATCCTGTTTTGGATACTTGTTGGTCTGACAATATTTGCAGCTTAAATTACACCGGGTTGTAACAACCGCTATATGCAAAGATGTATCCTGAAATAGATTATTATTCAAATTCCTGTAATTATCCAGAAGGCTTTCAAAGTTATTCTCATCAGCTATCAATCCTCTTTCATAAAGCCTTTTAAACAAAGGGGAACCTTTGCTGCATTTAAAAGAGCTGAAAACCCGCAATTCCTGCTCATCAAGAAAATCCCATTTACCCAGGACATTGGCTACAAGAAACTTATCGCCGATTCTCCTTCGGGAATAAGGTATTATAGCGGTTTTCGCATCAGAAACATCATTTGGCTTAACACTGAGTTCCATAATTTATTGGTTGCGTTTAGATGATATTAAAAAATTAAGAAAATCAAAATAATCTTCTTCTGCGTCTGGCCTAAATTCAACCAGGTAGTAATCTTTGATTTTGTTTATACTGATAACGGTTTCCGGCTCAGCATCCTTTGCTTGTGAAATCAGCTCTTTGTCATACAAAGAACTGTTAAGCTTGATGCATGATTTATTTTTATAGCTGGTCAAAAAGGGATATTTCATGATCGTCTTTTTGACTGCTCTAAATCAGAGATCAAATTCTCAACTTCTTTTTTCCCAGCATCATCGGCTAAAGAAGGAGAAACAGAAAATAAGGCTCTCTGCATTAAAGCCTTTACTACCTCGGCATTTGTCTTTAGGCTGTCAAAATAATGAGCATAGTTGATAAGCTCATTGCAGAAATCATTTTTCAGCCTTTCTGGTGATTCTTTTTTGCTCTTAAGGAAAAAACTGGCTACTATCTTGCCTTTATGGTTTTTATCAAGATAGATATAAGCTCTGTCAAGAAAAACATAGGAAGCAGCATAAATAGTAGAAAGAGGATAGATGTTCTCATCTAGGGTTATCTTGACTGAAACATTGCGGGGTTTTTTTGTTTTTACCATAACAATTCCCAGGCACAAATTTAACCAAGAAAAGATTAATCGCCGCAGATAAGTATTTCCCCTACTTCAAGCCTGCCGGGAACAAGCCTGCCGGCAGGATCTCTGGATAAAATCCTGAACAAACCCGGGCCCACCTGCTTGGTAGGATCGCTTTGGCTGGGCTGAAGAGGGCCAAGACCGCAGACCATACGTAAAGTATTGTCATCCTGTAATTGAAAATAACAATCAGGCATTCCGCCGGCAGCCGGAGCTGAATTGTTCTGTAAACCAATATAAGGATTCATGCCGGAGGGTCCATTGTCATATAAAACCATCGATGCATTTTGACTGGCATCTTCTTTCAGGATGATTTGTTCACCGTTCTGGCCTAAAATCTGCATCTCGCGGTAGACGCCAAAAGGTGCCGGATAATAAGTTGTCAGCACCAGCCTTTCTCCGGTCTGGGGAAGGGCCTGCTGTGAAAATAAAAGAACAAAAACCAAACAAAGAGCAAATCCAAGATAAATCCTTTTCATGCCATCCTCCTTTTTCCTTTTAAAGTCAATCTATCTAAAAAAATTAATAAGCTACAGCGATCTTATCTAGACCAACGGCTGCAGTCTTGCCACTATCGGATAATAGGCTAAAAGTAACACTGTAAATGCTGTCTGGGAATTTATTGAATAATTCCTTAAACTCGGGATTTTTAGAAAGATCTATGGAAAAACTCTCAAAACCGGAACCCTGCTGTAATGTGAATGAGGCCAAAACTATTTCTTCTGGCCCGTCGGATGAATCATATTGTTCAAGCGCAGAAGCTGTGACCTCCATAATACTGCCTCTGGAGACGGATATAGGATAAAGATCGAATTCTATGCGGGCGTTTTTATTGTTAAATTTTATATGCTGGGTCGCTGAAGAAGATGAAGAAGGGCCTGCAAGGCTCAGCTTCAAATAAAAATTATTATCTTCGCTGGTCAGTGCGGCGCTTGGATCAAGAATCCAGGGAGAAAAAAGAACAGAAGGATCATTATCAACTAAAGAATTTAAACTTTTCCTTAATTCAGGGTTATTTTTAAACAGGCTGCCTTCTCTTATAGCTGCCCTGATTTTTTTGGAAAGCTCGAAATCGCCATCAACGAAATCATACATCTCACCGGAAAAAGCCTCAGGATCTATGCCTGATTCTCTAAGTTCCCTTTCTAAATTCAAATCAATCCCTGTCTGCTTGTCGATATTTTTCTGATAATCCTGGGCTTGAGCCAGGAAAGCCTTACCTGGGAAATTAAGCTCAAATATCAAAAAAAACAAAAAAAGAGAAAAAATATAAAATTTTACCTTCATAGCGCCTCTTCTCCTTCAATTTTTATTATACTTGGTATTATTTTAACACTTGCAAAATCCCTGTCAATAAATGCTTTTTAGGGGATTTATTATATATTGGCATCGACTATTTCCTGGACTTTTTTATGAATCAAAGTATTAGAAGCAATATATCCTATATTTTTATGTGTAAGCTCGCCGCCGCTTAAGGTCGTAAGCTTGCCTCCGGCTTCCTTTATTATACATACCCCGCCGGCAAAATCCCAGGGCCGGTCATGGAATTCAACTGCAAAATCAAGTGTCCCCTCAGCTATATAAGAAAGCACCCTCGCTGAGGAGCCGAACATGCGGACATTGAAGACTTCTTTGGATAAAGCCCCTAAAACCTTAAGCATGTTTTCCGGTGAATAGCGTATACTGGAATCAAAGGAAATAGAGCAATCTTCTAAAAGGCTGTTAGAAGAAACGCTTATTTTCTTATCATTTTTATAAGCTCCCCGGCCTCTTTCTGCCATATAAAGCTCTTTATCTTTGGGCATATATATGACTCCGGCAACAAAATCATCCTTATGAAGCACGCCTATTGAAACACCGAAGATGTCAATATTGCGGATAAAATTGTGGGTTCCGTCAAGAGGATCGATAATCCAGAGGTAATCGCTATCAGCAAGCTGTTTTCCGCTTTCCTCGGCAATGATACCGTGGCCGGGAAATTTTTCCTTTATACGCTTTATTACCATATTCTCAGCTTCGCGGTCGAGATTAGTGGCAAAATTCCTATCGCCTTTTTTTTCGACATGGCTGATATTGCCGAAATTCTTAAGCAGGAATTCGCCTGCCTCTTCAGCAGATCTTATTGCTACAGCAAGAATATCTGACATGCGTTGTATCCTCCCTTGTTTGCCTTATTGCCTATATCTTTTATAAGCGTCCTTAAGAGCTCTCTGGGCTTCTCTCTTTATAATATCATTTTTTATCTTTTTACGCTTATCAAATGAATGTTTGCCTTTGGCCAGGGCGATCTCGATCTTTACTATGCCCCGTTCGTTAAAATATACCTTTAAAGGAATGAGGGTAAAACCTCTCTGGGTAATATAGCCGGTTAATTTTTTTATCTCCTGTTTGTGAGCCAGGAGTTTTCTTATTCTTTTAGGTTCGGTTTTAAAATAAGAGGTTTTCTCGAACTCGGAAATATGCATGTTATGCAGAAAAATCTCTCCCCTGTCTATGCGGGCAAAACTGTCTTCAAGGGAACAATTTTTAGACCTTAAAGATTTGACTTCACTGCCTTTGAGCTCTATTCCGGCCTCGAATACTTCAAGGATATTATAATCCCTTCTTGCTTTTCTGTTTGTGGCTACTGCCTTCATCCTGTATTTTATCTAAAAATAAAAACCTGCGAATCTCAGTATTAACAGCCAAACCGGAATAGTTATTATACTGCAAATGTGAGTAAAAAACACCCCTTGGGATATAAAATCATTGTCAGCCCGGCGCATGCTGGCTATTATCGGCAAGGAGGCAGCCGAAGGCATTGCTGTTTGAAGAACAACGAACACCCCCAGTAAACTTCTTTGATTTATAATTATCAGTATTAAAAAAAATATCAAAGGCAATACCACAAGCTTGTTAACAGCGACTTTAGCAATAAGGGCGGTTTTACTCCTGGAGCCTTGAAGCTCTACCTTAGCCAGCCATGAACCCAAGACTATCATCGAAAGGACAAAACTGACATCGCCTATCATCCTTACAGGGTCCAGGATAATCGCTGGGATAACTGCTGCGGCTTTTGTATAGACAAACAACAAGCCTATAGCTGTACTTATTATCGGAGCTGTAAAAAGGCTTTTAAGGTTGAAGCTTTCTTCCTTTTCTTTAAATATAAAAAAACTTCCTACTGACCACATTATTATATTAAAACCCAAAAGATGAAGAAAAACATAAACCAGAAAAGCCTGTCGCAGGACTCCTGAAAAAAGGAAAACAGCAAGGTTCATCGGAAGGTAGCCTGCATTTTGAAAACTGACCAAGCTTAAGAATTCCCTCTTGAATTTGTGCTTGTGCCGGCCTGAGGTTATAATTGCAAGCAACAAGCCTGAAGAGAAAATAGCAATGCTGATAAATAAAAATTTCCACAGGGAGTAACCAAGCACAACCTCATGATTCTCTATAAGATTAGAAAAAATAAGAAAAGGGACTGTGAAATTTACTACAAAGCCGGTAAGAAACTTCAGGATGCCGTCGTTGATCAGGCCTTTTTTATATAAAATGAACCCGAACAGGGCGATGATAGACAGCTTTAGTATTGTGGCGGCGATATAAAACATAACTTTATTCTGAAGTTATAATTCTGAACTTAAAATTCGAAACTCGAAATACGAAATCCGAAACAATTTAGAGTCCTAATGTTCAAAACTTTTTTTGTCATTGAAAAATTAGATATTACAATTTGTTTCGAGCTTCGATATTCGGATTTCGGATTTTTACGGCTGTTCAGCTATTGATTGTTTGGGTTTTTATTTTTGAATTATAACATACTTGAGGTTCTTGCGAAACAAATATTCCTAAATAAGAGAAATTTGGTATAATATGATACCAATCAGAGTGCGGAAGTGGCGGAATTGGCAGACGCGCATGATTCAGGTTCATGTGGGTAATTCCATAGGGGTTCAACTCCCCTCTTCCGCATTTTTTATTTTGGAGAGGTGGTCGAGTCTGGTTTAAGGCGCCGGTCTCGAAAACCGGTGTGGGCTTTGCTCACCGAGGGTTCGAATCCCTCCCTCTCCGCCAACCAAAAAATTTAATCTATAAAATATTGGTATAAAATGAGTTATAAATTAAACCTTTAGGCTTAATTTATGTAATCATCTACTCCCAAAGGAAGAAGAAGGGTTTCTTTAATGTTGCGGATTCTTTGAGCATGATATGGGTGGGTGCGGAAATAGGTAAATGACCTTATTTCTTTTTTGCTCTCCTGATAAAGTTTTTCCTGAGCTCTTATTCCGGCTTGAGGGTCAAACCCGGCAGCTTTAGTGTATTTAACAGCCAGGCCGTCAGCGTTTAATTCGTCTTCTCTGGACCAGGACATCGTCATCTGGGCTAAAGCAAAAGCAACTGATTCAGTAAATCCTGGATCTGATTTCGCTGCTCCTGAAGCCACAAGAATCAGGTTATAGCCCATAGCAGCCTGAAGCCTTTTGATATGATGACGGCTGACTATATGGGCGACTTCGTGTGCAACCACAAAAGCAAGTTCATCGTCGTCCAGCTTCTCCATAAGATCCTTAAATATGTAGGTATAGCCTCCAGGAAGACTAAAGGCATTGACCTGGCCCTTGCCTTCATCATCTTTTTCTACAATATAGAAATAGTAACCGAGCTCTTTACGGTCAACCACTTGAGCTATACGCTTGGCTATATTATCTAAACGCTCTATGTCATAAGGATTATTGGAAAGCTTAAACTCCTTAGATATTTGTTTATGGATATTGCTGCCCATTGCTATTTCTCTCGCTGAAGAATAGAAATAGGTATCTTGGGTATGAGTCCCGACATTGTATTCTGAAGTTATACAGCCAGATAAAAGTAGAGAGTAAAGAGAAGAGAGTAGAGAGATAAAACCAACTTGCCAAAAAAAACTAAACAGATTACAACGACCTCGGCCTTTCATATACAGCTATTAGAAGGTTATATAAGATAATCCCGGTTACGACCCCATGGGATTAAACAAGAAAGTTTATAAAAAATCGTCTTTGGTAAATAGAGAGGTGAGCGGGCAATTAAGAAGGGCCAGTTCTTCTTTGGCTCCTTCTTGACGGTCTACAACTGCAATTGCTGCTACAATCTTCACCTTTAGCTCTTCTAAGGCTTTAATTGATTTGACCAGCGATCCTCCGCTGGTGGCAACATCATCTACCAGGACTACCCTGTCTCCTTTTTTAAGCTCTTGCCCCTCAAGCAATTTCTGCCGGCCGTGTTTTTTGGGAATTTTACGTATAAGAAAACCTTTGAGTTTTCTTTTGCGTTTATGAGCCAGGTAGCAGACTCCGCTGACAATAGGATCAGCTCCCAGCGTAGGGCCGCCTATAGCCTGAATGTTTTTTGACTTTATCAGGTTAAACACCAGGTGTGAAATATAATACACTCCTGCCGGGCTTAAACTGACCCTTCTTACGTCTATGTAATAATTGCTTACCTTACCCGATGCCAGTAAAACTTTTTTCTTAAAAAAAGCTTCTTTTTTAAGTATTTTCAGCAGTTCTTTTCTCATAGATACGATTATAACTTAAAATATTTTTTCTGCAACCAATCGATTATTTTTTTATCAACCGGAGCCAACTCTAGCCTTTGACAATCTAAAAGCGTAAAAAATCCGAAATCCTGGCAGTCCTGTGCACTGGGCTTACCTTCTAAGGCCCTGCACAGATAAAGAAAAACTTTGATCTTAAGCACCGGGCTCTCGTCTTCAAAGGCCCTCAAAAATCCCTGCACTTCGATATCCAGATCCAGCTCTTCTTTTATTTCCCTGGCTACCGCCTCCTCGCGGCTTTCTCCTTCTTCAACTTTACCCCCGGGAAACTCCCAGAGGTCTGCGTATTTATCCTCTTTGTTTCTCTGGGCCAGAAGAAACCTGTCTTCTTTCTTAATCAGTGCGGCTACAACAGCAAATTCCTTTTTCATTCTGATTTATTGTATTTAAAAGGTTTTGTTAACATGTTATAATATTTTTATTTAAAATCAATGCCTAAATCCAGAACAAAAGACCTAGATTTTTTAGATATTTTCAGCCTGGGATTAATCCTGTTGCTTTTTATCTTTTCGATTTTAAAATACAGCTACCTGCCTCAATTCCTAGACTCCTATTATCATTTATCTGTTGCCAATGCCTTTATCGAATCTAAGGGCTGGGTCGGTTACTCCTGGTGGGACAATGCACCTATTGGCAGGCCTCATCTTTACCCTCCTCTATACCATTTAATCCTGGTCCTTATGAAAACCTTAGGCCTTGAAGGCATTAAGGCTTTAAAGCTTTCAAATATAGCCATACTGCCTTTGTTTTTCTTCTCTCTCTGGTTTGTTATGAGAAAAATAGTAAACTCAAGATTTGCTTTTTTTATTCTCCTGGCTTTAAGCAGCTCTTTCAGCTTTTATGTTTCGGTGACCGGCAACATCCCGGCAAGCCTGGGCTTGATTCTTGGCTTATTCAGCTGGCTATTCCTGAAAGAAAATAAACCCCTTTCAAGCCTTCTTTTTCTAAGCCTGGTTTTCTATACCCACGCTGCTATAAGCTGGGTTTTCCTAATATCATTTATTTTTTTAGCAATATTTAACAAAGAATACAGAAAACCTGCTCTTAAAATAATCCTGGCCTGCCTGCTTCTTTCTTCGGCTATTATTTACCACCAGCTAAGGCATGCCCGGTTCTTTGAATTTAAATTACTCTATGAAGCCCGGCTTATCCATTTTAACATCTTCCTGGTCCTGCTGTGCCTTGTCTCTTTGGTTTTCAGCTATAAAAAATCCGATATGGCAACCCTGCTTTTCTGCGGATTTCTGATCGCCTGTGTAATCGTCTTTTTTAAATACCCTTACAGGATATTTAATGCTCAAGGGATGGTGGGGATAAGCCTTCTTGCGGTATTATTTATTGAAAAAACCCTGTTTTCCAAAAGCCTTAAAAGAACCAGGTATCTGGCAATCATAATCGGCAGTTATTTGTTTATATTAAGCAGCAGCCTGGCACTAGACTGCAAATCTTTTAAGCTTGAGGTCTTTGACTCTACTTATCAAAGTTTTATTAGCAAAAAATTCATCGCTTCAAAACATTTCAGGTCTATATACTTTCCCCGTTACTGGCTACCCGCAGCAAAAGCCATAACAGAAAACAGCCAGAAAACACAGATTATCGCTTCCAATGAAAACTATATAGCCCAGCTTTTCTCTTCTCTGACCAGCCGCCCTGTAGCCACCGCAATGCTTGGTGAAATAAAAT